>NZ_JAMBLP010000009.1:0-127823 GCF_023336985.1 Marseilla massiliensis
CACCCGATAAACATTGGGGCTTTTTAGGAGTACAGGAGTACAGGAGTTCAGGAGTACAGACAATAGTATTTGACTATCTTCCTGCAACACTTTCCCCCATGCTCCCAGAGCTCCCATGTTTCCATAACTATTGTCTGCACTCCGAGCAAAGAATTAAAAATTAAGAAAGGGCTGCACGATGATAGTCTATGCTATCGTCCTCTAACTCCATATAACTTCTTCTAACTCTCTCTAACTCCTTGCCTCTTTAACTTCAAAATATACACTAAACTATTGTCTTAACTCCTTAACTTCCTAACTTCTTAACTCCTAAAAAGGCTCCTTGAATTATCTGGTGAGCCGTGTTGTCATCCTGTGTGTTACGCAGTGCCGCAGGTGGCGGCGTACCGACGTGCCCTGGGGTGCTTTCGGCAAGGGCCCTCTCGTGCCGGTGGGGTGGGGACGGTGGTTCACTACACCCCGCGTAGGGCACATGGCGGCAGTTTCGGTCTCAGTCGGGTCTCGGTGGCATCTGTTGTTTGGCCAATGCTTCGCGTGTGTCGTCGCGTGCCCCTTTGCTTGTTGGTGTCGATGTGGTTGCGTTGCGAAACTTTTTCGGCGCAATCTCCTTTTGGTTGGCAATCGTTTTGTGTTTTCTTCGATTTGATGTAACTTTGCCGCCGTATTAGCAATGGATATCAAGGAAATAAATCAATTATACGCGGGGATGCCACAGGCTGGCGCCCTCGTGGCGGCTTTCGGCAAGGGCGGCGTGCGCTCGCTGGCCCTTGAGGGTCTGGTAGGCTCGGCGGCCCCAGTGGTGTTTGCCTCGGTGGCCGGCAGGTTGCCGTCGGTGCTTCTGTTTGTGCTGGCCGATGCCGACGACGCCGGTTATTTCTACCACGACCTCGTTCAGTTGCTCGGCGACGGCAACGTGCTCTTTTTCCCATCGTCATACCGCAGGGCCGTGAAGTACGGGCAGCGCGATGCCGCCAGCGAGATACTGCGCACAGAAGTGCTGGCGCGCGTGGCCGGCGGCACTGGCGAAGGCCCCTCTGTTGGGGGTGGCTTTCTTTACATAGTGTCTTATCCCGACGCCGTGGCCGAGCTCGTGGTGTCGCGCAAGCGCCTCGACAGCCGGCGCGTAGAGCTTTCCGTGGGGCAGTCGGCCGATGTGGGCCAGCTGTCGAAGACCCTCGTCGGTTTTGGTTTCAAAGAAGTAGACTATGTTTACGAGCCGGGCCAGTTTGCCCGCCGCGGCAGCATCTTCGACGTCTATTCATACAGTTGCGAGTTTCCGTTCCGCATCGATTTCTTTGGCGACGACATCGACTCCATACGTACTTTCGAGGTGGAGACGCAGTTGTCGCGCGAGACGCGCGACCGCATAGAGATAGTGCCCGAGCTGGCAGGGCTCGTAGAGGGCCGTGTGCCGCTGCTGTCGTTTTTGCCCGCCGACGCCGTGTTGGTGGCTCGCAACTTTGCCTTTGTGCGCGATTCGGTGGCCCGCATCTACGACGAGGGCTTTTCGCGCCAGGCCGTGGCCGAGCGCATGGAGGGCCTCACCGAGATGGAGCAGAAGGCCGTGCGCGAGCAGATGCGCAAGGATGTGCAGCTGGTTAGCCCCTCGGTGTTTGCCGATTCGGCCTCGGGGTTCAGGCAGATAGAGCTTGGGCGGCGCCACGCCACGCTGCCCGAGGCCACCATAACGTTTGACACTACGCCACAGCCGCTGTTCCACAAGAATTTCAACCTGCTGCACCGTTCGCTCGAAGACTATGTGCTCAAGGGCTACAGGCTGTTTATACTTGCCGACAGCCAGAAGCAAAACGAGCGCCTGAAAGAGATTCTCGGCGCACGCAACGATGCCGGCGGAGGCACGGCTGCCGCTGTTGAGGCCGGCCATGAGGGCGCTGCCCACGGCGCCGGGGCGGCAACAGTGGCGCCGGGGCAGGCATGCGCGCCTGTGTCGGGCATCGACTTCACGCCCGTCAACCGCACCCTGCACGAGGGGTTTGCCGACAACAGCCTGCGGATGTGCTTCTTCACCGACCACCAGATATTCGACCGCTTCCACAAATACAGTCTCCGTTCCGACAAGGCCCGTGGCGGCAAGGTGGCCCTGACGCTCAAGGAGATAAAGCAGTTTGAGGTGGGCGACTACGTGGTTCACGTCGACCATGGCATCGGCCGCTTCGGCGGGCTGGTGCGGATGCCGCAGGGCGACGGTTACCAAGAGATGATAAAGATACAGTATCAGCACGGCGACGCCATCTATGTATCTATACATTCGCTCTACAAAGTGTCGAAGTACAAGGCGCAGGACAACGGTGAGCCGCCGCGGCTGAGCCATCTCGGCACCGGGCAGTGGGAGCACCTGAAGGAGCGGACGAAGAAGAAGATAAAGGACATTGCCCGCGACCTAATAAAGCTATACGCCAAGCGGCGCCACGAGAAGGGCTTTGCCTACAGCGCAGACACATTCATGCAACACGAGCTCGAGGCCAGTTTCCTCTACGAGGACACCCCCGACCAGCTCAAGGCAACCAACGACGTCAAGGCCGACATGGAGCGGCAGCGCCCCATGGACCGCCTTGTGTGCGGCGACGTGGGCTTTGGCAAGACCGAGGTGGCCGTGCGGGCGGCGTTCAAGGCGGCATGCGACTCAAAGCAGGTGGCCGTGCTTGTGCCCACCACGGTGCTGGCCTACCAGCACTACCAGACGTTCAGCAAGAGGCTGAAAGACTTTCCCGTGAGGGTCGACTACCTCACGCGGGCGCGCAGTCCGAAGCAGACAAAGGCCGTGCTTGCCGACCTTGAGGCCGGTAAGATAGACATACTGATAGGCACCCACAAGCTGATAGGCAAGTCGGTGAAGTTCCACGACCTTGGGCTTCTCATCATCGACGAGGAGCAGAAGTTTGGCGTGGCCACGAAAGAGAAGCTGCGCCAGATGAAGGTCAACGTCGACACGCTCACCATGTCGGCCACGCCGATACCGCGCACGCTGCAGTTCTCGCTCGTTGGGGCGCGCGACATGAGCATCATACAGACCCCGCCGCCCAACCGTTACCCCATCCAGACGGAGATACACACCTTCGGGCCGGAGATAATCACCGACGCTATAAACTTTGAGATGAGCCGCAACGGGCAGGTGTATTTTGTAAACAACCGCATCAGCGAGCTGACACACATAGCCGAGATGATACGCAAATACATACCCGACGTGCGCATTGCCATTGGCCACGGGCAGATGAAGCCCGACGAACTGGAGCAAATCATCATGGACTTTGCCAACTATGACTACGACGTGCTGCTGTCGACAACCATCGTGGAAAACGGCATCGACATCCCCAACGCCAACACCATTATAATAAACGGTGCCCACAACTTCGGGCTTAGCGACCTCCACCAGATGCGCGGGCGCGTGGGCAGGGGCAACCGCAAGGCCTTCTGCTACCTACTCGCCCCGCCGCTGGCCGACCTCAACCCCGAGTCGCGCCGCAGGCTCGAGGCCCTTGAAAACTTCTCAGACCTGGGGTCGGGCATCAACATTGCCATGCAAGACCTCGACATACGCGGGGCCGGCAACCTGCTCGGGGCCGAGCAGAGCGGGTTTATAGCCGACCTGGGTTACGAGACATACCAGAAGATACTCAACCAGGCCGTGACAGAGCTGAAAAACGACGAGTTTGCCGACCTCTACAGCGAAGAGGCGGCTGCGGGCGAGGCCGGTGGCGACGCCTTTGTCGACGACTGTGCGCTCGAAAGTGACATCGAGATGTACTTCCCCGACCGCTACGTGCCCAGCGACAGCGAGCGAATGCTGCTCTATCGCGAACTCGACAGCCTGAAGGGCGACGATGAACTGGAGCGCTTCCGCGCCCGCATGGTCGACCGTTTCGGGCCGGTGCCGCAAGTGGGCGAAGAGCTCATGCGTGTCGTTCCGCTGCGCAGGCTCGGCAAGAGCCTGGGTTGCGAGAAGGTGATGCTCAAGCAGGGGCGCATGACTCTCTTCTTTGTGAGCAACCCGCAGAGTGCCTACTACAGGAGCAAGACGTTCGACAGGGTGCTTGAATACATAGCCGCAAACCCTCGGCGTTGCAACTTGCGCGAGCAGAACGGCAAGCGTTCGATGGTCGTCACCGGCGTGAATACGGTGGAAGAGGGGGTGGGCGTGCTCAAGGCCATGGCCGGCCCGGAGGCCTGACCCGGCCCCTGACGTGCCGCCAGTAGACTCGCCGGGCGTGGCCCCCGATGGTTTGTCGCTGGCCATGCACCCGGTATTGTTTTACCGCCAAGTCGGTGGCTTTCGGCCAAAAGGCCAATCCGTGATAGCGCGAAAGGCGCATCCCGGGCGGTATGAAGGCCTATTGGGGGTTGACAAAGGCCCGCAGGCAATTGCCTGCGGGCCTTTTTGCATGTCCGACGGCCGGAATGCGTGGTCTGCCAGGCCGTTTTTCTTTACGTTTTGGCCACCGAAAAGAGGGCCGTGAAGGGATTGCCGCCACAGTGGAGAGGCATCGGGGCGGCAGCAGGGAGGTTTGCTTCAACATGCCGCCGCTGTCATTCTGTCTTGCTGTTGCGTCAAAACGTCACACTTTTCGGCGCTGGTATGCTTGTTGCACTATCATGAGTGAAAGCCGAAGCGAAAGCTGAGGCAACAGTCAACAAGAACATTAACAACATAAATGATAGGAGATTAGATTATGACACCAGTTAGAAGAAGCTCAGAATGGATACCGGCAGTGTTCAACGATTTCTTTGATACAGACTTCATGCCGAAGGCAAATGCCACCGCCCCGGCCATCAACGTGAAGGAAAGCGACAGGGGCTATGTTGTAGAGCTCGCCGCTCCGGGTTTGAAGAAAGAAGACTTTGCCGTTCACATCAACGATGAAGGCAACCTCACGATAAAGATGGAGAGCAAAGACGAGAAGAAAGAGGAGGACAAGAACACCCGTTACCTGCGCCACGAGTTTTCATACTCGAAGTATGAGCAGACGCTGATATTGCCCGACGACGTAGACAAGGACAAGATTTCTGCAAAGGTTGAGCACGGTGTTCTCACCGTCGACCTGCCCAAGATAGAGGCCAGCAAGGCCAAGGTGGCCCGGCAGATAACCATCGGTTGATGGTGACGGCGGCTTGCCTGTACACTGACGGGGCATTGCAGCATGTTGATAGAGAATTGATGTATTGCCATGGGGGCCTGCAGCAAATGCGGCGGGCTTCCATGGTTTTTTTGTGCGCAGGCGTCGGCAAGGGCTTGCCGTTGCATGCCCGCCGTGTGTTCAGGCTGCGGCTGTGGCTGGCTTTGCCACATGGGCCGTGTGCCGGCGGCTTGGGCGGTGGGTTCAGACAATGTGCAGCAGGCGTGTCTCGGCGTTCTCCATGCGTGGTATCTCGTGCATGGCTTTGCCGTAGTGAACGGCCTGTATGGCCTTGTTTATAATGCCGTGGCCCACGGCCAGCACCGTCTTTCCGGCATAGTCGCGTCGCAGCATGCCGATGAATTCGGCTGCCCGCTGCTTAAGTTGTTCAATCGTCTCGATGTCGTCGGGCCACACCTCGTCTTTCAGTTCGGGTATGTGGCGGCCGGTGAAGCTGCCCCAGTCGCGTTCGCGCAGCAGCTTTGTGGTTGCTACGGGCAGACGGTGGGGCTCGGCAATGATGGTGGCCGTGTCGACGGCGCGCTTCAGGTCGCTGGATATTACAGCGTCGATTGTTGCCGATGCCATCTCGTCGCGCAAGGCCTCGGCCTGTCGTATGCCGTTGTCGGTCAGCCGGCCTTGTGTCTGTCCTTGCATTATCTGGTTTACGTTGTCAACGGTCTCGCCGTGTCTCGCTAAATACAGAGTGGTCATTTGTGGTGTTGCAAAGTATAAATGTTGCGAAAAAATTGTTCCTTACAGTTTTTATCCGTATATTTGCAATACGTTAAATCCATAGAATCATGAAAATATTAAGAAGTTCATTGTTGCGTGCCGTGTGCGCCATCATCGTCGGGGTGCTGCTCATCCAGTATCCGGGCGGCACCGTGACATGGATAACGGTGGCCATAGGCGTGCTCTTCCTGCTGTCGGGCGTGATTTCGTGTGCCACCTATCTCAATGCCGCGCGCAATGCCTCAACGTATAAGATTACCGATGCCGAGGGGCGCGTTATCAGTGGGGGCAAGCCCCCGTTACCCATCGTCGGCGTTGGCAGCGTGGTATTTGGCGCGTTGCTGGCCATAAAGCCCGACATGTTTGTGGCCGGGTTGATGTATGTGCTGGGCGCCATACTCATACTCGGGGCGCTCAACCAGTTTATGGCCCTGCTCGCCGCACGCCGCCTTGGGCGCGTGGCTTTTGTTTATTGGGTGTGCCCTTCGTTGGTGCTCCTTGTGGGGCTCTACGTCATCATCAAGCCAATGGAGAGCGCTGCGCTGCCGTTGGTCATACTGGGGTGGTGCAGCCTGCTCTATGGGGTGACGGAGATAATAAACTCGTGGAAGATTTATTCGTGGAAGAAACAGGTGGAGAAGTCGGCCAACAACGACCTCATCGACCCGTCATGACACGCCGCCCGCCACGGCATGGCGCTTTTTCAGCCATGCCGTGGCGGCTCACTCGTTGACGGCTATCCCCTCGATGTACTTTCTCAGTATGCGTATGCCGATGTTGTTTTCGCCGCCTTGCGGTATGATGAGGTCGGCGTACTTCTTCGTGGGCTCGATGAACTGCTCGTGCATGGGCTTTTTCATGCGCAGGTAGCGGTCGATGACCATCTCCACGGTGCGCCCGCGCTCGATCACGTCGCGCTGAAGGTTGCGTATGAACCGCTCGTCGGAGTCGGTGTCTACGAATATCTTCAGGTCCATCATGTCGCGTAGCTTCTTGTTGAGCAGCACCATTATGCCCTCGACAATCACCACCGGGCGGGGCTCCACGTGCTCTGTCTGGGGCAGGCGGCTGAACTCCGAGTATGAGTAGACGGGCATTTCTATGGGGCGCCCGGCGCGGAGTGCCTGCACGTGCTCTACGAGCAGTTTCCAGTCGAAGGCATCCGGGTGGTCTACGTTGATTGACTTGCGTTCTTCAGGCGTGGCCTGCGACTCGTCGTTGTAATACGAGTCGAGGGGAACCACCGACACGAAGTGGGGCGGCAGCGACTCTACTATCTTCTTTACTACGGTGGTCTTGCCCGAACCGGTGCCACCGGCAACTCCTATTATTGTCATCTTTGAATATTGTTATGCTGGCCCCGGGGTGGCTGCGCGGCATCAGCCTTGCAGCCGGATTGCGCCCGGGTGGTGCCGTTTGTTATAAATTGAGGTAATCGAACACTATTTTGTATTGCTTGGCTTTGTCTTCGGGGCTCATGGGATAGGCCCTCGATGAACTGGGCATGCGGTATAGCCGTATGCTCCGGCCGTTGAAGTCGAACTCCTTGTAATCGCCGACCTTGGGCTGCCCGATGCCGAAGTGGCGGCAGAATACATCGGTGGCCAGCTGCCCTGCCGTGATTACGGCCTTGCAGCACGGCAGCCGGTTGAGCATGTCGTCGAGGTCGGTGGGCTGCAGTATTTGCAGGTCTTTGTCGGAAGCCGTGTTTTTCGTCCTGTTCACTTTCACTGCCGTGTCGTACATGGCTATGCCTTTTTCAATGAGGAACGGCTTTATCAGCCCGAGATTGAAGCGCTTCTCTTCTTCCAGCAGGAAGTGGGTCTTGTCGCCGAAGAAGCATATCCCGAAGATGCGCCACATGTCGTTCTGGTAGTTTGGGTAGTAGAATGGCATGCACCAGCGCTTGGGGGCGGGTGGGAACGTGCCGAGCATGAGCAACCTGGCGTGCTCCGGCAGGAAGGGTTCGAATGGATGTTCTTCCATGATGCTGCTGTAGTTGTGTTATGTTTGCGTTGGCCGCTGTGTGATGGCCCGCCGCAATGGGGCGGCATGGCCTGCCGCAGGGCATATTCCTAAATTGTCGCTGTGCGGCCAGGTGAAATGCAGTGAAGCGGCGGCCACGTGGGCCCCGGGCCTTACGGCCGTTATCCTGCAATCCTTGGTCGTACAGCGACAATTGCCTGCCGCTACATGTTTGCGGTCGGCTTTATTTCTGTTGCTTCACGAGATATACCACTGTGGGAAGGTGGTCGCTGTATCCGTTGAGCCAAACCCCGCCGGCGTGAGTGCGCTTGGGGTTGCCTTTGTAGCGGCCTTCCTGTTGGAACATGTAGTCGCGGCGGAATATCTGGTGCTTGAAGTACTTCAGTGTGGAATAGTCTTTCTTGCCGTCGCGGTTGATGAGCGATGGCGAGAGGATGATTTGGTCGAACAGGTTCCAGCTGCCGTTGTAGAACAACGTGCCTTTGCCGGCCTTCAGTGTGTTCCACCACGGGTTGTACATGTCGTCGTCGCCCACTTCAGATATCTCGCGCTTGGCTCCCAGTTCTACGGCCATCGAGCGGTTCATCGGGTCGTCGTTCATGTCGCCCATCACAATGACTTTGACGTCGGGGTCTTCTTTAATGAGCGAGTCTTTCACTGCCTTTATCTGCTTGGCGCCCTGTTCGCGGTAGAACGAGCCGTTGAAGCGGCTGGGCAGGTGGTTTACTATGATTGCCACGTGCTCGCCGCCGAGCGTGCCGCTGACTGTAAGGAAGCCGCGTGTCTTGTAAGAGCTGTCCTTGGCCAGGGCCTGTACGTATGGCACGAGCTTGACGTTGCGCACGGTGAACATCTTAGGGTTGTAGAGCAGGGCGCAGTCAACGCCTCGTTTGTCTTCGCCTTCTATGTGGCAGAACTTATAGCCGCGCGCGGCGAGGGCCGGCTGGGCAACGAGGTCGGTCAGCGCCTTTGCATTCTCCACCTCGCTCACTCCGATGGCGGCGCATCCAACCTTGGGCAGCATGTCGGTGCCCATCTCAGACAACACGCGTGACATGTTGCGCAGCTTGTTTGAGTATTTCCGTCCGTTCCACTTCATGGAGCCTTCAGGCAGGTACTCATAATCGTTCTTACCTTCGTCATGGCAGGTGTCGAACAGGTTTTCAAGGTTATAGAAACCGATGGCGTAGACAGAGAACTTCTTCTCGCCTTGCGCCAGCCCGCGACTGCCTATGAACAGTAGTAGGGCAAAGAGAAACACGTATTTCTTCATGTCTAAACTGATTTTTCTGCAAATATCGCAATTTTTGTCGACATTACCATGCTGTTAACGTTTTATTCTTGCAACTTTAATGAAAAATTAAACGCGCCGCGGGCTGCTGTCGACGGCAAATTGCCGGGCTCTCATTTTTGTAAGAAAAAGTTGCAGCAAGGGGCATCTCCCTTAACTGTTTGGGCCCCAGTGTATTAAGGTGCATGCCGCTTTGGCGTGCCCTACGGCCTTTGCCGGTTTCCTGCCTGGGGCGTTATGTGCGGCCGTATGTCCCCGGCAGCATTGCAAAACAAGGGGGCTTACAATTGTGCGAGCTGCATTGTGAACAATTATCTGGCATGTCCGTCATTGCGCGCGCGAACATATATTTTTATGCCTTGTGCCATGCCAATGAATGCATTAGGCCCGGCATCGTCGATATTAATAAAAAATTATCGTCTTTTTCTTCTTTTATTAGAATTTATTTTGTTACTTTGCAATTTGGAATCATTTATAACTAAACATTCACAACCTATGCAGAAAAAGCTGAAATTAGCGGTGGCCGCCCTGTGTTGCGCCACGTCGGCAGCAGCCCAAGTGACAGGACAGACGGGGCATACTACCGACATGGAGAGCGAGCAGGCGTTCACTTTCACTGAAGCTCAGCTGGGAGAAGACGCCGACATGACCGACAATGTCATCATCGTCAACTCTAACAGCAACATCTATGCTTCGGAGGTGGGTTATCTGTTCAGCCCGGCGCGGTTCAGGTACCGTGCCCTTGACCAGAAGTACAACGAGATTTTCATCAACGGAGCGCCGATGAACGATGCCGAGTCGGGCCAGTTCAGATATTCGCAGATAGGCGGATTGAACAACCAGTCGCGCGACGTGGAGTACTCGCTGCCCTTCGAGAGCAACAAATTCGCCATGCCTGCACTGGCCGGTTCAAACAATTACAACTTCCGCCCCAGCCACTATGCAGCCGGCCACCGCTTTGCCCTGAGCGGCGCCAACCGCAACTATGTGGTGCGCGGAATGTATACCTACAACTCAGGCTTGTCAGAGAAGGGATGGGCCTTCACCGGGAATGTGACCTACCGCTGGGCAAACAGGGGGTATGTTGAGGGCACATTCTACAACTCCCTGTCGTATTTCCTTGGCGTGGAGAAGGTGTTCAACGACAAGCACAGCCTTGCCTTGGTAACATGGGGCAACCCAACCGAGCGCTCGTCGCAGGGCCCCGCCACCGACGAGAGCTACTGGATAGCCAACAGCAACTATTACAACCCATACTGGGGATATCAGGATGGCAAGGTGCGCAACTCGCGAGTGGTCAACGACTTTGCGCCAACGGCATTGCTGACATGGGACTGGAACATTAATGAGTCGATGAAACTGACCACTGCCCTCAGCGGTAAGTACGGCATGTACAAGAGCACCAAGCTTAACTACAACAACAGTGAGAACCCCCAGCCCGACTATTGGAAGAACCTGCCGAGCAGCTATTACAACGTTTGGGAGGCAGGCGACGAGGCCAACACCGACGAGGCGCTGGCCAACTGGAACAAGGCATACAACTTCCTTACGGCTTCAAAAGCCAACAGGCAGATAAACTGGAACAGGCTGTATGCGGCCAACAGGGGCGCATCGGCACAGGGCGCCGACGCCATGTACTACATTCAGGCAAAGAACAACGACCAGCTGGCCTTCTCACTCGCTTCGTCGCTGAAGACTGACCTGACCAAAAACACATCACTCGACATGGGCTTTGTGCTCTCTACCACGAAGGGAATGCACTACCAGACCATGGAGGATATGCTTGGGGCAAGCATTTACCATAATATAAACACCTACGCCCTTGGCACGTATGCTGCCGATGCGGAGCAGGTGCAGTACGACCTCAACAACCCCAACGCCGTTGTGCGCGAGGGCGACCGCTTTGGCTACGACTACAACATCAACGTCAACAAGGCCAACGTTTGGGCTACATACACATTCAAGAACGACGTGCTGACGGGATTCATCAGCGGTCGGGTAGGTGGCACGGCCATGCAGCGCGACGGCAAGATGCGCAACGGTATGGCCAAGGACAACTCGTTTGGCAAGAGTGGCACGGCCCGCTTCCTTGACGGTGGAGGCAAGGTGGGCGTGGCAGCCGACCTCGGCGGGGGTAGCATGCTTACGCTCGGCTTCGGATACGAGGCCAAGTCGCCTACGGCATCAGAGTCTTTCCAGGCTCCCGAAATAAACAACAACTTTGTTAAGAACCTTAAGAACGAGAAGGTGATGAGCAGCGAGATAGGCTACCAGCTCGACTGTTCGTGGCTCCATGCAAACATCAACGCATACTATTACAACATGACCGACGTGACAGAGTGGCAGCAGTTCTACTTCGACAACATCAATGCCTTCTCATACGTTTCGCTCACCGACATACGCAAAGAGGCATACGGAGTGGAGTGGGGCCTCGACTTCAAGATTACGTCTGCGTTCAGCATCAAGTCGTTTGGTACGATAAGCGAGGCGAAGAACCTCAATAACTCGGCCGTGCGTTACATGAACTCAAACCTCGGGGTGATGTATGACGACATCTGCATGAACAAAGGCATGCGCGAATATGGCACGCCGCTGTCTGTATACAACGTCGGGCTGAGCTACCACGCCGGCGGATGGTTCATCGACCTCAACGGTAACTACTACGACCGCATATACCTCAGCTACGCACCAAACCTGAGATACCAGAGCACGCTCGAGGCCAACGGCTACTTTGATGGCACCGACTATACCGTGCCGGAGCAGCTTGAGGGCAAGGGCGGGTTCATGCTCGACGCGTCAATAGGCAAGAGCATCTACCTCAAGCACGGGCAGCTGTCGGTAAACCTCATGCTTACCAACATCCTCAACAACACCAAGATAACCACAGGCGGATTCGAGCAGAGCCGCAGCGACGTGTCTTACAAGGACGACGGAAGCGTGAACAAGGAGCGCACTTATAAGTTCTCACGCAATCCTAAGCTCTACTACGCTTATGGAATCAACGGAATGCTGAACATCACTTATCGATTCTAAACACAAAGAACAATGGAAAAAGCAAAATATCTCTTACTGGCCATCGTGTGCCTGGCGTTCGCCGGATGCATGGACGGCGATTGGGATGAACCCTCGACGACGCCTTCGCCATGGGGAAACAACAGCATTGAGGAGACCAACGTCATCACCATTGCACAGTTGAAAGACAAATACTCGAGCGTGTTTAACGCCAGTGTAGACCAGGCTGTCAAGGTGGATGAGGATTTGCAGATCAAGGCTTGGGTGACAGGCAACGATGTCACAGGCAACATCTATCAGCAGATTTCGGTTCAAGACGAGACCGGGGCAATACTCATAGGCATCTCGCAGGGAGGCCTGAACGGCTATCTGCCCATCGGCCAGCAAATACTTGTCAACCTCAAAGACCTGTATGTGGGCGGCTACCGCAAGCAGTGCCAGATAGGGGCGCCATATAACAGCGGCATAGGACGCATGGACAAGTTCACCTGGCAGGAGCACTTCAAGATCATTGGAGACATCGACACAGCCAAGGTCAACTCATTGATAACAGACTTCTCGGCTGACATGGACATGTTTGAGAACTGCACCAAGCTGATGACCTTCCGTGGCGTCACCCTGTCGGAAGCCGACGGAAGGGCGGCTTTCGCCCCAAAGGACGGCAGCGTGGCCCTCACCGCCAACTGCGCCAACCGCAACATAGACGAAGCAAGCAACGTGGTGGTGCGCACAAGCACTTACGCTGACTTTGCCGCCATGCCCATGCCAACAGGCAAGGTAAACATTACCGGCATCTTCACACGGTTTAACAACACTTGGCAGATATTGCTAAGATCAGACAAAGACATTCAACCAGCAGAATAATATTACAACAACCAGACGATTATGAAAAAGATATTCAGAACTATAATGGCCGTGGCCATTGCCGCGCTCACGTTTACTGCTTGTGAGGACGTGCCTGCGCCTTACGAGAATCCTAACGGCCAGGGGACAAAAGACCCTGTGGAGGGCGAATACATCAACGAGACTTTCGCCAGCAACTTCGGCAAGTTCACTGTGCATACCGTCACCGGCACGCCGTGGGTGATAGACTTCGGAACTGCCAAGGCAAGCGGTTATGACAACTCTTCGCAAGTGACCACCCCGTCGGAAAGCTACCTCGTGTCGCCAATGATCGACCTGAGCAACTCCAAGGGTGCCCACATCGAGTTTGAATACATACTCCGCTACATCACAAACTATGGCACGGCCGACCCGTCGAAGATTGTTAGCGTGCTCATTACCGACGCTTATACCGGCGACCCCACCACAACCAATTGGGAGAACATCACCGGTACGCTGACCGAGGGCCGCGACTGGTCCACATTCTCTGACTACAGCTACAACATAGGCGAGAGCTATATAGGCAAGCCCGACGTGCGCGTTGCGCTGTATTACAAGTGTGGCGACGACTCACCAACATGGGAGGTGAAAAACCTCAAGGTGCTCGAGGGTACTGCAGGCGAGAATCCTGACACGCCGCAACAGGGCGAAGGCGACGGCACCGAGGCATCGCCTTACAACGTGACGGCTGCAATAGCCAAGGGAGCAGCTTCGGGCGTGTTTGTAAAGGGATACATCGTGGGCTATGTGTCGGGCGTAAGCTATGACCAGGGCGCTGTGTTCTCAGCCGACACCTGCACTGTGATGACCAACCTGCTCATCGCTGCCAGCGCAACAGAGACGGCTGCTGCCAACTGCATGCCGGTGCAGTTGCCTGCCGGCGAGGTGCGCGAGGCTCTCAACCTTGTGCAGAACAAGGCCAACCTGGGCCAGGAAGTGACACTCTACGGCAACATAGAAAACTACTTCCGCGTGCCCGGTGTGAAGACCGTGACTTACGCCAAGATTGGCGACAAGGAGGTTGGCACAAAGCCGTCGCAGGGCGGTGAGGGCGAATACCTCAACGAATCGTTCAGCAGCAGCTTTGGAAAATTTAATGTAAGCACGGTGAAGGGAACGCCGTGGGTAATCGATTTCGGCACTGCCAAGGCCAGCGGCTACGACAACGCCTCGAAGGTGACAACCCCGTCGGAGAGCTATCTCGTGTCGCCTGCCATCGACTTGACGTCGGCAAAGGCCGTCAGCGTTGAATTTGACTACATACTCCGCTATGTGACCAACAACGGGGAGCCTGTCGGAGGAGTGAACAACAAGGTGCTCATCACCGACAACTATACCGGCAACCCTGCCACAACCGAGTGGACCGACATCACCGGCACGCTCACCGAAGGCCGCGACTGGACTACGTTCTCTAAGTATTCGGCAGCAGTGCCGGCCAAGTTCATCGGCAAGAGCGGCGTGGTCATCGCCCTGTATTATTCTTGTGACTCAAGCTCGGGCACATGGGAGGTAAAGAACCTCGTTGTTGCCGAAGGCGAGCCCGGCGGTGGCGATAACCCCGGTGGCGGCGAGGTGAGCGGCGACACGTTTGTGGCCGACCTCAGCACCTTTGGTTATGAGAATGCCGTAGACGTTGAAAACGTCAACCTCAGCGACGGCACTGTGCTTACGTTTGCACAGGAAGGCGGCAACAACCATCCGAAGTATTACAACGCCACAAAGGGTGTGCGCATGTATGCGCTCAATTCGCTCACTGTGAAGGCTTCGGGCAAGACCATCGTTGGCATCAAGCTGCAGTGCGACTCCTATAACGGCACCGACTATGTGGGCAATCCGCAGCTTTATGCTGAGGCCGGCTCAACCAAGGTGAAGCCGAATGTGAGTGGCACCACTGTGACGTTCAGCGGCTTGAGCGGCAACTCGGTGAAGATTGTCAATGACTGGACAGGAAACAGCGGCGGCACGCAGCTCCGCGTCAAGGTGGTAGAGATAACTTACGCCGAATAACCAATAATATTTTCATTTAATTTTTTTCATAGCATATTTGTTTTCCCCATCCCCGTTAGTTCGGGGGTGGGGTTTTCTTTTGATGCGCTTGCCGATGCCGCCATGCCGACGCAGCAGCCAACCTACGGAAACGTTGGTGGTAGGGCGAAATGCGATGATGGGTGGCGGGCTTGCTTAGGGACGGCCGTTTTGTTTTGTCGTTTTTAGATGTTTAATTGTTGCCTGTGCATGTCTTTTTTCAACAAGGCAAACCGCCACAGGCATCATGTGTGGTTTTTGCATTGTTCCAGTGCGCATTATTTTCCGACAAGACAATAAGCTGCCGTGATGCCGTCGTAAACATACTTCTGGCTCGTTTGGATTGGCGGGCAAGCCCGACGTGAGCGCTCGCCCGTCGAATAGGCGAGAGCTGTTGGTTGCTTGGCCATGTAGGGCATGAGCACTTGGCTAAATGGTCGTGGCGTTCAATAAAACTTATTCCCGGTTTACCCGACAGCGTCCTGCCTGCGCAGGCAGAGCAGTGAGTGCGGTGGCGGCGGTGCCATTGCCGTTGTGCGGGCCATGGTGCGCCAGGTGTCTGCAAGTGGTGCGTGTAGTGGCGGGCGTTGTGACGGCATAAGAAAATGAGGCACAGTGGCGTCGGTGGCCCTGTATGGGCCTTTAGGCGTACACTCCAGACAACAGTGTGCGAAAGCACGGGGAAAAAGAAATAATGAATGCGTACAATATGATTGTGGTTGCAAATATGCAACTAAATTCAGCATCAACATTCTAGCCCTTCCTTGTATGCCACATCGGGCAGTCAAACAGGCCGTATGGCGCTTCGATATGGCCTGTTTCCGAATCCAAAACGGCCCGTTTCGTGGGCCCGAACGATGGCTGTTGCAAGTGGCTGGATGCCAGGCGGTTGGCCACAACGTGAGTTGCCGCTGCATTTAAGCATGAAAATGTTAACGGCAGCGCGAGCCAGCCAGACGCCGTAAGGCCAAATTGCAGATAGCCGGCATGCAAAAACTAAAAAATGGCGCCTGAAATTTTGGTATGCCGAAATTTATTTGTAACTTTGCAGCCCAAAGCGAATATATTCAATAACAAACAATAATTTAAAGTTAAAATGAAAAAAGGTATTCACCCAGAAAACTATCGCCCCGTCGTATTCAAGGATATGTCCAACGGCGATATGTTCCTTTCACGTTCTACGTGCAAGACAAACGACACTGTGGAATTTGAAGGCGAGACTTACCCGGTCGTAAAATTGGAAATCTCGAGCACCTCGCACCCGTTCTATACCGGCAAGAGCAAGCTCGTTGACACTGCGGGTCGTGTTGATAAGTTCATGAGCCGTTACGGTAAGGCTGCTAAGAAATAAGATACATCCTACCTTAATATATAAAAGGCGCGCCCGTGTAGTTGCAGATTCCCGGGAGCGCCTTTTTTACGTGCAATTGTTCCATTGATGATTAAAACATATTATTTCGCGTCATTGGCTCTTGCCTTGGCGGTGTCTGCAGCCTCGTGCAGCTCCGACGATGCCAACGGTGGTTCGGGTGAAGCGTCAGGCAATGCCAATGCAAACAGCACAATATTGACTGGCGAAGCCGGAAGGCTTGAGTTTCCAAAAGTACGCAACGACGGGCACAGCATGGTTGTTGTGCATTATACCGACGGTTACGGGCTCAACTATTCTGTCGAATGGGATTGTGAGAAACGGGCGCAACGCTGGACATGCTATGCCATGTACAATGCCAACAGCGTGACAAACTGGAACCGAAACAACTGGAAGAATGCCACATGGCAGGGAAAACAGTGGCATTCCGACCCGTTCCAGGAAGACCCCGACCTGCCGGAATACTGCCGTACCACGCTATCCGACTACCGTGGGTCGGGATTTAACCGCGGCCACATCTGCCCTTCGGCCGACCGCCTGTGCTCCATGGATGCCAACGGGCAGACGTTCTACCTGTCGAACATGCAGCCACAGTACTACAACTTCAACGCCGGGCTTTGGGAAAAGATGGAGGAGCAGGTGCGCTCGTGGAACCGAAGCTCATTCAGAGACACGCTATATGTTTGCAAGGGCGGCACCATCGAAGACTATGGGGCTACCAAGGGAGTGATGCGGCATACCTCGTCGGGCCTCATCGTTCCTCGCTATTTCTTCATGGCCCTGCTTTGCAAGAAAGGCGACACGTACAAGGCCATCGGATTGTGGGCCGAGCACATCAACGCAGACCATTCTTCCGACAAGCTGAGCGACTATGCCGTGTCTATAGACGAACTGGAGCAGCTCACCGGGATTGATTTCTTCTGCAACCTGCCCGACGACACCGAGAGGCGTGTCGAGTCAATATCAAGTGACAATGCAATCAGGGCCTGGGGGCTGAGGTGAGTGCTTCATTCAGGGCTCGCAGTGGGGCAGACGCAAAGGGTTGATATTAATAAAATGCTTAATTTGTCTGTCCAAAGTTTGGTTTTGAGCGGGAAAATCAGTATTTTTGCGTCACCTAACAACATGACACAAACTATTGTAATAAAGAAATGAAGACTGTTTATGATTTCTCTGTCAAAGACAGAAAAGGAAAAGACGTATCGTTGAAAGAGTATTCCAACGAAGTGCTCCTCATTGTAAATACCGCCACCAAGTGCGGATTTACACCGCAGTATGAGGAACTGGAGAAACTCTACGAGAAATACCATGGCCAGGGATTTGAGATATTGGATTTCCCGTGTAATCAGTTTGGCCAGCAGGCTCCCGGAACAGACGAGGCCATCCACAGTTTCTGTAAGCTGACCTATGGCACGGAGTTCCCACGGTTCAAGAAGGTGAAGGTAAACGGTGACGACGCAGACCCGTTGTTCAAGTTCCTCAAGGAGCAGAAGGGCTTTGCCGGCTGGGACATGAGCCATCCGCTGGCCCCGGTGCTCGACGACATGCTGTCGAAGGAAGACCCTGACTACAAGGAGAAGGCCGACATAAAATGGAACTTCACAAAGTTCCTGACAAACAAGCTGGGCATGGTGGTAGAGCGTTTCGAGCCCACCGAGAGCATCGACAACATTGCCGCCAAGATAGAGGAGCTGCTGAAAAAATAACCGGCTGAGGCCAAAAAACCGTAAAACAAGTATATGGAACAGAATACAGAGCACGTACGTTGCCTAATCGTGGGCAGTGGACCGGCGGGGTACACTGCTGCCATATATGCCGCGCGGGCCAACCTCAAGCCCGTTGAGTATTGCGGTATCCAACCCGGCGGACAGCTGACCCAGACCACAACGGTGGAGAATTTTCCCGGTTACCCGCAAGGGGTCGACGGAAACCAGATGATGATGGACTTGCGCGAGCAGGCCGAGAGCTTCGGAACCGACATTCGCGACGGGGCCATCGTAAAGGCCGACTTGTCGAAGGCTCCCTACAGGCTTACAGCCGAAGACGGCCATGAGATACTTGCCGATACCGTGATTATTGCGACGGGGGCTTCTGCAAAATATCTTGGGCTTGACGACGAAAAGAAGTACAACGGGCAAGGTGTGTCGGCTTGTGCCACTTGCGACGGCTTTTTCTACCGCAAGAAGACTGTTGCTGTAGTGGGAGGCGGCGACACTGCCTGTGAGGATGCGCTCTACCTGGCCGGCCTTGCCAAGAAGGTGTACATGATAGTGCGCAAGCCTTATCTGCGCGCTTCGAAGGTTATGCAGGAGCGTGTGCTTTCAACCGAGAACATCGAAGTGCTCTTTGAGCACAACACACTGGGGCTGTTTGGCGAAAACGGGGTAGAGGGCGCCCATCTGGTAAAGCGCAAGGGCGAGCCCGACGAAGAGAAGGTGGACATCAGCATCGATGGCTTCTTCCTTGCCATAGGGCATACCCCGAACAGCGAAGTGTTCCGTGAATGGCTTGACACCGACGAGGTGGGATATCTAAAGAAGATCGACGGTACGCCGCGTACGAAGGTTCCCGGAGTATTCGTGGCAGGCGACGTGGCCGATCCTGTATATCGCCAGGCCATTACGGCTGCCGGCTCAGGTTGCCAGGCTGCCATAGAGGCAGAGCGCTACTTGCTCAATGCATGACGGCAGGCAGCCTGTCGTGGCTGTATAAAATATGGAAGCGGCCCCACAGACAAGAGTGTCTGTGGGGCCGCTTTGCAATCGTGCGATGTGAAGGCGCTGCCTTTTCCCGGGGATTGTCGCAACCTTCAGCTGTTCAGTTTGTTTATTATGCCCGCCAGTTGCGAAAAGTCGCTTATGCGGTAGTCGGCTTCTCTCAGCTCTTCAATCTTTCCATTGCCGTAAGTCACGGCACAGGTAACGGCACCGGCTGCGCGTCCCATGTCAATGTCATACCTCGTGTCGCCAACCATGATGGCTTCATCGGCCCTGCTTCCTGTTTCACCAAGTATTTTTATTATCATGTCGGGAGCCGGCTTTGGGTGCTCTACATCATTAGCTGCCACCACGATTTCCACATAGCCATCGAGGGCCATGTCGTCAAGGAAAGCCAGCAGCGAATGGCGGCTGCGGCTGCTGGCTATGCATATCTTCATCCCGGAGTTGTGAAGTTGCTTTATTGTTTCGACAACGTTGGGGAACACTTGCACCTTGTAGTCGGCATTGTTGCGTGCAAATATCTCACGGTATGTCGACTCACACCGTGCTGCGGTAACGTCGTCCATGGGCATCAGCTGGCTGAAACACTGCCTCAGCGGCAGGCCAATCATAGCTGCGCATTGTGCGTCCGACTGCATGGGCAACCCGACTGCGTCCAAAGTTTGCTGCATTGTCCTCACTATCAGGCCGCAGGTGTCCCCTATGGTTCCGTCAAAATCAAGAATAACTGTATTAATCATTGTTCGTTGTTAAAGTGGTTGTTATGCTCTTTGGCTATGGTTGCTGCCTTGCCATCCCTCTGCCTGAAAAGCACAGAAGCCCTGCAAAGGTGAGGGCACCGTTGAGCAGCAGGAGTTCGTAGCCGAAGTGGTAGCCCGTAAGCACAGGCACCAAGTGGTCTATGGCAAGGCACACCAGAGGCGATGCGATGGCGATGTATGGCACGGCTGCGTCGAGCGTCTGCCGTTTGGTTAGCATGCCAAAGGCAAATAGACCGAGCAGAGGGCCGTAAGTGTAAGAGCACAGAGTGTATATCGCATTGAGCACGCTGGTAGAGTTGATTGCGCGGAAAAGCAAGATAAAGGCTATGAACACCACGCAGACTGCAATGTGCGCCCGGCGTCTGAGGCGTTCGTCGCCGCCTCGCCCGGCAATGTCGATGCAAAAGCTGGTGGTCAGTGCCGTCAGTGCCGAGTCGGCACTGCTGAACGCGGCAGCTACAATGCCTATGGTGAAAAGCACAACGACTGCAGTGCCGAGCTGGCCGGTGGCCGCAAACATGGGCAGGAGCTCGTCGCCGTTTGCCGGCAGTGGCACTCCCTTCTGTGAAGCCAATTGCACAAGCAACACACCCAAGGCCAGGAAAAGAAGGTTGGCGGGGAAGAAAGCGAAGCCATAGGTACACATGTCTTTCTGCGCCTCGCGCAAAGTCTTGCACGTCAGGTTCTTTTGCATCATGTCTTGGTCTAGCCCCGTCATCACGACAACGATGAAAGCACCGCTTACAAATTGCTTCCAGAAGTTCTGTGTCGACATCCAGTCGTCAAACACAAATATGCGGCTCATGGGGTCGAGGGCCACTGAGCGTGCCGCCTCGCCCATGTTCATGTCCATTGATGAGGCAACATTGGCTATGATAAGCATTAGTGACGTGAAAAGGCAAACGGTCTGGAACGAGTCTGTCCAGACCAAGGTCTTGATGCCTCCGCGGTGTGTGTACAGCCATATCAGGGCCACCATGCACGATGCCGTGGCAAAGAATGGTATGCCAAAGTCGTCGCACACGAATGCCTGGACGATGAGACATACCACATAAAACCGCAACGAGGCACCCAGAATCTTTGAAAGCAGGAAATACCAGGCCCCGGTCTTGTAGGCCATCTTGCCTATGCGCGATTCGAGATATGAATATATCGTGGTCAGGTTGAGCCGGTAATAGAGCGGCAGCAGTATGAATGCCACAATGAAGTAGCCGGGTATGAACCCGAGGCATGTCTGAAGGTAGGTCATGCCAGACGTTGTGACCATGCCCGGAACAGACACGTAGGTGACGCCAGATATGGATGCCCCAACCATGCCGAACGCTACCATGTACCATGGCGAACGTCGGTCGGCCCGGTAGAAAGTGTTGTTTGTTGCCCTCCGTCCGGTTACCCTGCTTACGGCAAAGAGCGCGGCGAAATACGCCAAGAGCGTAATTATTATTATCATGATGCAAAGTTACGAAAAAACTGCGTAATTGTGCGTTCGCTATTTTGCAAACTTCAATATGAGGGATAAACAAACTTGCTTTCATTTGGTGCCCTTGCATGGCTTGCAACTGGGTCTGGCGTTTATTCTGAAATCTCTATGCAGTTGCCTTCCGGGTCGGCCACGGTGCTCTCATAGTATCCGTCGCCCGTGGTCCTTGGGTTGCTCAGTATGGCGTATCCGTCGTTTCTCAGCCTTTCGGTTAATTCGTCTACCGCTTCTTTGCTGCCCACGGAGATTGAAAAATGGGCGAGGCCAGCCATGCCACAGCCCTGTTCTTTGACATACCTGCCGGGTGTGTGCATTAGTTCTATGCGCGTAGTGCCATCGCCAAAAGACAAGAAGTAAGATGTAAATCTCTTCGTCGGGTTGATGTATTTGTCGCCGCATGCCAAGTGAAAGTATCTTGTATAAAATGCCTTGAGCCTTTCGATGTCTGCTGCCCAAATCGCAATGTGGTCTATTCTCATGCCTCGATGTTCTTGTTTGTATGCTCTAATGAAACGTGCAAACAGCCTTATGCAATCGTGTGTCTCAACCGTTGGGGTTGCAACAGGCAATTAATGCCATGGTGCATAGGGCTGTTTGCCAGATGTTTTTATTGAAGTTCGCCGTGCTCTATCGCCGTCCGCTGAATCCGTTGCCGGAGCTTGTGGCGCCTTGGCGCGTGCCTGCGCTTCGCGTAGATGCGCCGGAGTTGCCACGTGTAGAGCGGAAAGAGCCGCTTTGCATGCTGCTTGAAGGCCTCGAGCTGCGGAAGTTGCTTGAAGGCGTATTGCTTCTTATTGTATTTGTTGTCGACGTGTTGTTGCGCCTCGTGTTGCTGAACGACCCGCTGTTCCTGGCTCCGCCGAATGTCGTAGTGCGCATCGTTGAGTTGGGCTGCCGTGTGGTTGTTGTGACGTCCGGCCTGCGGAACCCCGAGCTTCCGGTGCTTACTTTGTTGGCGTTGAACGTGTTCGACTTGCTTGAGTTGTCGCCAATGCGGAATGTGCCATTAGAAGAAGGGCGGTTGGCAGTGGTGTTTGTCCTGCTGTCTCTGAACGAACCGCTGCGGCGGCTGTTGCCGAATCGGTTGTTGTCGTTGCCGTTATTCACTGTGACGCGGGTCGAACTGTTGCCTCCGGCACGCTTGCCCCTGAAGTCACCCCTGTCCCAGCTGTCGCGCATTCCGCCGCGATGAGCCGAATTGTGGTAGTGGTCGCGGTGAGCGTGGTAATAACTTCGTCCGCCGTTGCTTCTCCAGCTGTGTCCTCCCCGGTATGATATATAAATGGTGGGCCGGCTGAAGTAGAAGTAGTTCCGCCTGGGATAGCGCGCATAGATGGCAAAGTGCCAGAAGCCGTCAGACCAGTACAGTGGGCGGTAGAAATAGGTTGCAGCGCAGAAGGCATCCCATTGCCATTGCAGCAGGATGTAGCTCATGTCGAGGTTTCGCCTGCGCCAGTAGTCGCTGTATACGTCGTCTACAGTTGCAACGCCCATGAGGTAGTCGAGGTTTATTTCGTAGGCGGCGTCATACTGGTCGGGAGTTAGGTTGAGTTCGTAAGCCATCTTGTCGGTAAGGAAGTAGGCTTCGCGACGTGCCTGCTCATAACTCATGGCCTTTGTCGAGGCTGTGATGCAGAGCATTGCTATGAGAGTCATTATTAACTTTTTCATGTCCTGACGTGTTTAATTCGTAAATCATGTTGCCTGATAGGAACGAACGGTATGCCGTGTGAAGTTTTCCACCATGGACAACCTGTTCTTCCATGGTGCAAAGTAAGAAGAAAATGCTGAAAAAAACAAGGGATTTCCCCTAAGCGTTACAGGGGGAATCCCTAATGGAAAATGTTTTCTGTCTAGAATTTCTTGCCGAAGACTATGCTTACAAACGTTTTCACCAGTATGGTGAAGTCCATTCGCAGCGAATGGTGCTCGAGGTAATAGAGGTCGAGCTCGAGACGTTTGAGCATTTTCTCCATGGTGTCGGTATATCCGTTATACAGCGTGGCGTATGATGTCACTCCCGGCCTGATCTTGTAGAGCAGTTCATATCGCGTGTCGTGCTCCATTATTTTGTCTATGAAATATTTTCGCTCAGGGCGGTAGCCTATGAAAGACATGTCGCCTTTCAGCACATTCCACAATTGTGGCAGTTCGTCAAGATGGTGTGCTCGCAAGAACTTCCCCACTTTGGTAAGCCTGTTGTCGTTTTCATTTTGGCAAAGAGCCGGCCCGTCTTTCTCGGCGTCAACCCTCATGCTTCTGAATTTGTAGATCATGAACGGCTTGCCCCCTTTGCCTATTCGCTCTTGGCTGAATGTTGCAGGTCCGCCGTCTTCCATTCTAATTGCGATGAAGCAAATTAAGAATAGAGGTGAGAAGACTATGATGGATATGGCCGCTATGATGAAGTCCAGGATGCGTTTTATGTAATCTCCCATTGCGAATGTTTGTCTCTGCTTGTTGATTTTGCTCTTTTCTTGTAATAAAGAACGTCGCGAGCGTGATAATATTGCTTATTAATGTTGAAAAAATTAAATTAATTTATTTTAGCCATTGTGCAGCCGCAAACATGGCGCAACAAATGTAATCGGGCCGTTGCGCTGCCGCCTCACGTCATATTGGGCGCTTGGTTTTCATATACCGGTTGCTCGTGGCTTTTACTTTGGTTACCTTCACGAAATAGCAAGGCAGGAAAACGAGGAAGAAATAGAGGCAAGACTTGGCGTGTGAATAACCCAGAATCTTGTTGTATACATTTAAATTGTATTTAATCAGTGATATTTTGTTGCGCGAAAGCGAGTCTTGCCGTATGCGGTATGACGCCAATGGCTTTTGTATGCCATAAGCTACAGTGCATTTCTTAAGTATGGTTAGCAGCAGGGCCCAGTCCTGGCGCTTGCGCAAGAGGGGGAAATAAAACTTTCCGTATTGCTGTGTGTCGTAAAGCAGTGTGAGGCAACCAATCTTGTTGTCGCGCTTCATCATGCCGAAGGTGACTTTCTTGGGAGATATGACAATGCCTTTCTCGTTGTTGTGCTGGTCGCACAGGATGTATGAAGAGTAGGTGAGGCAGCCTCCTTTTTGTTTCAGGAAGCTGACCTGCCTTTCGAGTTTGTCGGGAAACCACTTGTCGTCGCTGTCGCAGAATGCGATGTATTGGCCCTGTGCGTTCTTTATGGAGTTGTTTCTTGCATAGCCAGTGCCCTTGTTCTCGTCGAGAAAGAACACCTTCACCCTCTCGTCTTTAAGCATGTACGACCTTAAGATGGCCAATGTGGTCTCATCATCAGACTTGTCGTCTGTAATGATGAGCTCCAGATTCTTGTATGTTTGGTTGAGGATGCTGTCAATGCTCTCCGTCAAGATGCTTCCTGTGTTATAGGTGGGCATAATGACTGAAACAAGGTCTGTTTTCATTCGACTGGCTTATTTTTGCTGCAAAGTTAGTTATTTTTTTTGTACCGAGCCAACAAAAGGTTGAAAATTTGGCAAAGCCTTTGTTGTTGGCATTTCGCCGTTAGCCGGGCCTTGGCATGGTTGCATGTTTATTCGGATAAAGGCATAAAGCCCGTGCATTCAGACGCCAAGACAAGACGGCCGCTGTAGGCTCCGTTTTCCGTATGTTCCCGGTTGTGGCGCAAAACCTGCCGTTTGGCGCTGCGATACGGCCCGTTTCGGAGTGCGATACAGCCTGTTTGGGGAGTGGATATGTCACGTTTTGCAACCCATTGTAAGTCAGATGGTTGCCGTGCGCAGCCATTGCCGCTGACATTTCGTTAGACAGTTGGTGGCAGTGGGTGCCTGTCGGCGGGCGCGCAGGGCAAATGGTGTGGCGTTTGCAGGTGCCAATATAAGCATGCCGGGCCGTATTTGTCGGCACCGGCATAATAAAAGTATTGTTTTTGCGTTTATATTCTATCATACTAATATTGTAGGTCAATGTATCGTAAGTTGCTTGTTTTAATGGTGTGCGGCCTCGCGTCACAGCATTTGCGTGCCAACGGCATCGAGTGGTTGGACGGGTTGCAATACAAGGCAGAGCTGCAGACATCGCTCTCAGACGGCCATACGCCATTGTGGCTCAACGCCAATAAGTTCGGGCTTAGCTCTTTATCCTCATCAAACGGATATGTGCGTGCGGCGGTAGAGCGTCCGCTTGCTGTCGATTCGGCAAGGAAGTGGGGGATAGGCTATGGCGTCGACTTGGCTGCAGCTTATAATTACACAAGTTCGTTTATCGTGCAGCAGGCTTTCGCAGAGGTGAGGTGGCTAAAGGGAGTGCTGACGGTTGGCAGCAAGGAATGGCCCATGGAACTGAAAAACAACAGCCTGAGCAGCGGCTCGCAGACGCTTGGCATCAATGCCCGGCCTGTGCCCCAGGCAAGGATAGCGCTGCCGGAATATTGGGACATACCTTTTACCAAAGGCTGGGTTGGCATAAAAGGCCATGTGGCATTTGGCAGGATGACCGACGACGGGTGGCAGCACGAGTTTACTTCACGTGAGAAAAAGTATGCCGACGATGTGCTTTACCATAGCAAGGCAGGCTATTTGCGCATAGGAAACGCGTCGAAGGGCTTTCCGGTAGTGATAGAGATGGGCCTTGAGATGGCCTCGCTCTTCGGCGGGACCATGTATCGTCCGGATGGCGAGGGCGGCATGGAAGTGTTTCATGGGGGCACAAGCCTGAAGGATTATTGGAATGTTTTTATACCCGGAGGTGCCGAAGCCAACGAGGACATATACAGGAATGTTGCCGGCGACATGCTCGGCAGCTGGGTGATGCGCGTCAGTTATGATGCCGACAAATGGCGCCTGGGGCTGTATGCCGACCATTTCTTCGAGGACCATTCGCAAATGTTTTTCCTTGACTACAATGGATATGGGCAGGGCGACAACTGGAATGTAAGGCAAGACAACCGCTATTTCCTATATTATCTGAAAGACATCATGCTGGGGGCGGAATTGAACCTGAAGCACGGAACACTGTTGCGTGACATTGTTTTTGAATACTTATATTCAAAATATCAGAGCGGACCGGTGTATCACGACCGCACTCCGTCGATGAGCGAGCATATCGGCGGGCTTGACGACTACTACAATCACAGCTTGTATACGGGGTGGCAACATTGGGGACAGGTAATGGGTAACCCGTTATACCAGTCTCCCATATACAACGACGATGGCACCATCGGAGTAAAGAACAACCGTTTTTATGCTTTCCACCTGGGCATAGGCGGGCGCCCGCTCGCCAACCTGGGCTACCGGCTTCTGCTGACATGGCAGGAAGGATTGGGCACATACCGCGATCCTTACACCGAACCCAGGCACAACACCAGCTTCCTGGTTGAGGCAACATACGACTTCAAGGGGAAGACGCTCGGCGGTTTTGGCGTGACGTGTGGCTATGGCATGGACTTCGGCAGCATATTGGGCAATAACTATGGATTCCAGCTTACTGTCAGGAAAACAGGGTTGCTCGGGCTATGATAAACAATATGGAAATGAAAGACAGAATAAAGACCTTGGGGCTGGTTGCCGTCATGGCGTCGGTGATGGGGGCGTGTACACTTGAGACTTCGGGAAATGGCGACCTCGATGGCTTCTGGCATCTTGTCGCTGTCGACACTGTAGATACCGGCGGAGTATTGAATTTGTCGGACGAGCGGCTGTTTTGGTCGTTCCAGGGCAACCTGCTCAGCCATCGTGATGCAGACGGCAGGTGTGACGAGTTGATATCCTATTTTGAACGTCCCGGCGATTCGCTTTTCGTAACCAGGACATTCTTTTACGACAGACCGAACTCAGACCCGGCCGTAGAAGATGTGGGCGTGTTGCGGCCCTACGGCATCAACAAGCTGGGCGAGCATTTTTATGTGCAGCATCTTGACGGCGGGACAATGATTCTGCTTTCAGACAAGTTGAGGCTTTACTTGAAGAAAATGTAACGATACGGCGCTTCGTGCGATTGTGCATGTCCGTGAGGGTGCAACACTTTGCATTCCGCGGAATAATAAACCGCATTGTTTGGTCGTTGTAATATTAATAACGCTTTATGATATGAACAAGATAGAATCTTTTGTATATAGGCTGGTAAAGAACAATTATGTTGTAAAGAATGCGGTGAGGAACATATACCAGGGCTTTTACGACATACTGCCCAATTATGACTCCGACTTCGTTTCGCAGCCTATAGTCAGGAAGAACTGCTTCTTCGGATTCCACGACCTCGACCCCTTCAGTGCCGACGACAAGTGTGTGCTGTCCAACAGGCTTACCATACCCTTGCGCATGCCTACAAAAGACGATGTACTGGAAGTGGGGATGTGGGCCGGGCCCGATTTCGGCGAATGGACAAAGATAGGCGAGACACGTGCGTGGAATTACCACAAGGGGTGCCGGCTTCAGTGGGCCGGGCGTGGCAGGTGCATTTACAATGTTGCCGACGGAAGCCGTGTGAAGTCGGAGATGGTGGATGTGGCAAGCAGAGAAAGCCGCCGGATTGACTGGCCCATCGACTCGGTAAGCCCCGACGGACGTTTTGCGACATCGTTCAGCTACGAGCGCCTGCAGCAGTTTATGCCGGGTTATGGCTACGTGTATGGCGACGCCGACTCGTTTCTGGGCGAGCTGGCCCCGGCGTCGACCGGCCTGTTCCTTGTTGACCTTGAGGGCAACAGCCGCACGCTGTTGGTCGACTTGGCAGAGCTTGCCGCTTTCCGGCATGAGGCAGACATGGGCGACGCCCACCATTTTGTGACGCATACGGAGTTTTCGCACGACGGCCGCTATGTGGCCTTCCTTCACAGGTGGTATAAAGGTGTGAGGCGCAAGACCAGGCTGATAGTGTATGACCTGCATGAGAAGCAGATGTACGTGTCGCCTACAACCGGCATGGTGTCGCACTATTGCTGGAACAACGCCAACGGCATTGTAGCTTACTGCCGTATAGACGATGTCGATTCTCATGTTTATTTTTATGGGCCCGCCATGGATAGATACAAGCGGTGTGGCTATCCGAAGCTGAACTCCGACGGGCATCACCACTTTGTCACAGACAAGGAGTTTGTGGTTGACACATATCCCGATAAGTACAGGCATGCGCGGATATACAAAGTGAATGTTGAAACCGATGAGGTTTGCCTGTTGGCCAATGTGAGGAGTTACAAGAAGTTTGCCTCGCCAACGATATATAAGCATTGGTCGTGCGACCTTCATCCCCGTTGCAGCTCAGACGGCAAGTGGTTGTGTTTCGATTCGGTGTTTCCCGGCGAGCGAAGCCTGTGCATAATGCGGTTGGACGGCAATGTCGGCATTCAGTAGAATGCCGACATTATGTATTCCAAGGCTTTTGCATTGCAGTTGCAGTAGAAGCGCGACGGCATGTTTCCGGTAGATGCGTGCTCTGTGTCTTTCACAGCGATTGTCGGGTCGTAGACCACCTTCAGCCCCTGTTGCCGGCATTGCTCAGCCAGGTAAATCTCTTCGCCGAACAGGAATACCGGGTAGTTGATGATGCCGCATCTTTCAAAATACATTTTTGTGAGTATTATGAAAGAACCGTGTCCTCCGTATATCTCGCCTGCTTCATGGCTCTGGTATTTTTTCCTCCTGTAGGCTGTGCATCTATACAGATGGTAAAGCACGGGGTGGTTGAACAGGAAGCGAAGCATTTTCAACTTCTTCAACGAATAGCGTGCGGTCATCTTCGGGTTCCTGTCGCGTCGCTCTGTAGCCGAATATATCTTGGGGGCAATCCAGCCTATGCGCCCGCTGTTGCCGGCGCCATAATCGCTCGCGAGTTTATTCAGCGAGCATTTGTCCAGCTCGATGTCTACATTGCTTATTATTACGAAGTCGTAGGATTTGTAGTCTGTCTCCGACATCATTCTGTTTATCGCTCCAAAATAGCCAATGTTTTTGTGGAAAGGAAAAACAACGACCCTGATGCCTTCGGCCTTCGTGCTTATGGGCTTTATGTCTTCGGCTGTGTTGTCAGCAATGTATACGGTCACATCGGTAGGAGTGGCCTGCGTTTGGGCGGCGTCGACCACCGATCGTACAAACTTGTCTACGCATTCATACGAATTATACGTCACACAGTATATCGCTATTCTTGCCATATCATTTATATTCGTTAACGACATTGTATATTGCCTCTAAATATCCATATCCATGCGTTTCGTCGGGTTCGAGCGTAGCGCCTTCGGCCCATTCGTTCCAAGCATTAATGAATACATAGTTTGTTTTGTAGGTGCATGTGGTCTGCTTCACTTTGGCCCTTAGGTAGGTTTCAAACTGTTGCTTTGCCGGCGGCTCTACTATTGTTGACGCCAAGCCTCGGCGTGCGGTGTTGTCCCAGCCCACAAACGCGCCGCCGTAGGTGCCCACGGGCGACTGCAGCTGCAGCGACCTGTGGGCTACATCGTCAAACCTGAAAGGCTTGTTAAGCATGTGCGACGTGTTGAAAACCGCATTGAACAGCTTGACCACCCTTCTCCGTATGCGCTTATAGTTGAGTATGGCTGCAGGTTGCTGCATGTTTGTGCGTATAGGCTCGAATTCCACCCTGGCTTTGAACGGCAGGTTGCGCTTGTCTGTCTGCTTACCCCTCAGCGTCTCTACAAAGTGCATGCCGTTGAATCCGTTGCCGGCGGCAAGCTCATTCCAGCAGTCCATCATTTGCTTGGCGCAAGGAATGCTCTGCGGCTTGTATATCAGGAACATAGGGCAACCGTCGACCTTGATGTACCTTTCGTCTTTGAAAAACGGCAGCAGGTAGTCAAAGTGTTGCTTCCAGTCTTGCTCCATGCCGTAAGATTGCGGCATCAATATCTCGTGGTTCTTGCCGTCCCACGTCCTGGCCCACGGTTCGTTGGCCCACGAGAAGCAGAACCGCATGGGTATGTCTACATTGGCCAACAGCAGTTCTGCCGGTTTTTGCAGCAGCATCTTGCCACAGAACCAATAATGATACATGCACATGCCGTACACCCCATATTTGTTGGCCAGCCCGGCTTGCCATCTAAGCGTCTCCGGGTTTGTCAGGTCGTAATAATTAGAGTTGAGCGGAACTTTTGGCTGTTGGTGTTCCGAATATAGTGGCTTGGCTTTTCTAACGTTGACCCATTCGGTGAATCCCTTTCCCCACCACTTGTCGTTTTCGGGTATGGTGTGGAATTGGGGCAGGTAAAATGCTATGATGCGTGGCTTCATATCGATTGGTTTTGGTTGTTGCGTATTATCTTGGCAGGTATGCCGGCAGCTACGCACATAGAGGGTATGTCTTTGGTGACAATGCTGTTTGCGCCTATGATTGCTCCGTCGCCGATGTGTACACCGGGCATCACGCACACATTGTTGCCTATCCAGACGTTGTTGCCTATGACGACCTCGCCCTTGGATATCACCTGCCTGTCTTCCGGTGCAGCAAGCATGTCGTTGGCATTCGACTGCCCGTGTGAGTTGTCGGTTATGAGCACGTTGGTTCCCGTCAGCAGGTTGTCGCCAATGGTGATGCCGTTTACTGCCGTGATATGTATCCCGTTTCTTAGGTTGCAATTGTTTCCAATCCTTATCTTGACGCACGGCCGCTTGTCGCCCGGCTTTTCCCATGCCGTCAGTTGTGCGTCGGCGCTTATTCTTGTATGCTCACCTATAGATATCATGTCAAGCCCCTTCAGGTTTCCCGCCCTGTAGGCTATGACCGTGTCTTTGCCTATGGCGGCGAAATGACGCTTAAAGAACCCTGTGTATGCGTGTGAGACAGTTGCCCTCAACAGCATGGGGGCCGATGCCGGGAATATGAATGATAATATCCATCCGATAAACTCGGATGCACGTTTAATTATTCTCATTGTTTAAGATTTCAATATAGTAGTTGTAGACATTGTTTACACTCACTTCAACGGAATAGAGCCTGCTGACCACATCGGCTGCTGTAGCGATGGTTTCTTGGAAGACTTGTTGCTGGCTTCCGGCAATCTTGCACAGGTGGTCTGTCAGTTGCCCTTCCGTGTCATAGCGCAACCCTATTTCTTTGCCGCTCAGTTCAACGCCGTTGTCAAATTGTTCTTTTGTGCCGCCAGTATTGTGGCCAACCACAAGGCACCCGTTGAACATGGCTTCTGTCATGCAGAAGCCAAAGCCCTCAAATTCAGATGGTATTATTATGGCCAATGCGTGTTGCATCAACGAGGCGACGTCGGTGCGTGGCCCGAGAAACTTGATATGTTCGTTTATGCCGTGTGCTGCGATATGCTGCCTTATGTTCTGGCAGTAAGCGGCGTCTGTTGTCTCTCCTGCCACATACAGTGGTACCGGGTTGGGACCGCCCGACTTGCTCACATATTCTGTATAAGCCTTGACTAAAGGCAGCAGTCCCTTGCCCGGTTGTATTCTGCCGGCATATAGAAAATATCTCTCCTTGGCGTTGTTGGTCTTGACAGAGCCGATAGGGCACACCCCGTCGTAAATCACTCGTGAAGACGGCGTTGACTCAAGCTTGTGGTGCTTCCTGATGTCTTTTGTTATGCAAATGGAATAGTTGCCCGTCGACGTGAACATCCTGTGGTATGCTTCCTTGCTTGGAAAATACTTGATGTTGAAGTCTTTGTCGGCATATTCCCTGATATGGAATATGTGCGGTATGCCGAAGCGCTTTGCAATGTCATGCCCAATGTCCATTATGCTTACATTGGTATGTATGATGTCGATGTGCTTGTCTTTTATGTAGCCTGCTATTCTTTTGCATGAGTATGCGTTGAGCGCATGCCAGTAGAGCAGGCGAGGGATGTAGAGGATGATGTTCTTAAGCCCTTTGCATTTGGGGTAAACGTTTGGTCGGATCGGGGCATAGTATACTGTTGCGCCAATCTTGGCCAACTCTTCATATAGGCCATCCTTGCCGGGCAGCACAACCGTTGGCGATACGCCTTTTGCCATCAGTCCCGACAATAGGGAAGTGATGGCTTTGGATGCCCCTCCGAATGTGTTTGTTGAACTTAATATGTATAAGGCATTTATCTTGTTATGGTTCATCTCTTTTGGTTTGTAGGGTTATTGGTAGCTCAAAGGCCATGGCCATGAAATATACAGGTATGAAATTGCTGTACCAAAGGGGGAATGCCCTGGCAATGAAGTCGAGCAGTGCAAGGGCAAGTGCGGCTATCAGTGCACGCTTGTTTTTATGGTGCATTAATGCGGCGGTGTAGAACACGATGAGCAACAGTATGCCAACAAGTCCGTTTTCATAGAAAAACACCTTGTAGCCGGCATTGCCAAACGAGTAATCCATCTCCCGTCCAAACAGTATGTCTGATGATTGCAGGTATTGCGAATAGTCGGAGTCGAAGTCGGCCGTCACCCTGTTGTTGCCGGCAATTTCGCCGTCGTCCACCTCCAGGCGCAAAAGAATGAGGTCGTGGAATACATTGTCGCCGCCGTTGTAGAAGAATGCCGCCGCGATGGAGGCCGCCATCACTATCACTGTTGCTATAAGTTTTTTTATGAAGTTCTTTTTTTGCACCCAGTAACTCAGGAAAAAAAGCACTATCAGAAGTATGTAGGCTTCCAGCGAGAATGTCATTATTGTGGCAACCAATAGTACCACGTTCTGCGGCTTTCTCCATTTCCCGCACTGTGTCAGCAGCAACAGGTTGGTGGCAACACCAAGGTGGCTCGGCTCCAGGAATACCGAATGGAAGCGAGGTACGATGCTCATCAACGAACGGTCGTCAAGTAGAAAGAGGTAATAGTTGGAGAATGTATAGAAAGAGTCGTTGAACTCGGCATCTCGGCTTGGCAAAGGAAAACCGATGAGATACAAGAAGAACCACAGCATTGACGGGACAAGCAGTAAGGTCATTAGCCTTGTTATTATGTCCATCATCTTTTTTAGCTTGTCTGTTCCAATCCTGAATAGCGATAGGAATACTATTATGTGGAACACGTTTGCAATATATCCGCCCACGTTTCCGTTGTTTACAACCAGCTGATAGCATGACAGTACGGCAAAGGCAAATACAGGCAGCAGGAATGTGGTGTTGGTATAGATCTTATTGGATGACGTGGCTTCAACCAGCATGGACATCATTATGAACATGGCTGATATGATGATGTAGTATGAACCTAACGGCCACAGAAACCATGGATTGAGCGAACCGAAAAAGGCAATGACCATCCCGGCATAAAAGAAAGTGCTTGATAAGGCCTCTTTCTCTATCAAAAACAGTTTTTCAATATTTAGCACGGGTGGTAAGTCTTTGGTTTAGCAAATTCTTAATAAACTCTTTCTCCTTGTCGCTGGTGGAAAAATACCATCCGGATACCGCTCCGCTGATGACGCACAATGCGATGGTAACGACAAACCTGTAAGGCATGTCGATGACGTTTGCACATAATTCGCCAGTGATGGTGAGGGTGATGCACAATGGTATCAATGGAACTATTGTTTCTTTTATGAAGGATGCCGGTGACAGTCCTGCTGTCTTGGCCAAATATGGTATTCTGATCAAGGCGACGATTAATTCTACGATGGTATACGTCCACATTATTGCGGCTATTGTTCCACCGTTTGCCAAGATGAGATAGAAGAATGGCAGCAGTATCAACTTGGGCGTAAAGGTGATTATTGTGTATGTCTTTATTTTGCCCAACGCCTGGTTGGCCACATTGAGCCCTATGGTAATTTGGTCGAATAAGAATGCCAATATAATGAATCTGCAGAATGTGGCGGTGTGGTCCGGTACGTCTTTCAGCCAGAAACTGAGTATGGCCGGCATCTCAATCATTATTGGTATGGATATCATTGCCATGAATGCCGTTGAATACTTGCTTTCAAGGCCGGCCAGCCTGAGCATGTCTTCCCTGTGGTTGCCTCCCTCTGCTTTCAGTATTTGCGGGTTCATTGCATTGAGAATGGATGTTGCGATGAAAGATATTGCGCCATATACTTGAAACGAAATGCCGTAGGCAGCATTTATTACCGTCCCGAAGAAATGGTTGAGTATAATTCCTGTTCCTTGGTTTCTGCAAGCAATGGCCCCCATGCCGTATGATGTCCAGCCAATGAATCCTACAAGTTGCTTTATGCATTGCCTGTCTATCTGCTTTGGTTTGATTATTATGCAGCTTTCCTGGAAGTGCAACTTTGCGTAAGCCACATAAGCTATGAGGTTCAGGCTTAGCACCCCGGCCATCGCCCAGGCATAGGTTATAAGCCTGTCTATGGTTATATAAGATATGCAGATGGCGATGACCAGTTTCAGTACTCCATCAAAAATCTCGACCACAGATATGTACACAATGTTCTCCCTGGCAATGAAGAGCGCTTTGTATGGGGCCGTTATGATGGTGATGAAGAGCATGGCCACTGTTATTATATATACGGTGTCGGCAGCCTGGAGCCTTGCCGTTTCAATGTTCAGGACGTCAAAGACAATCCATTGCCTGCATACAAGCAGGGCACTTCCTATCACAACGCCTATAGTGATGTGCAGAAAGAGGCTGTTCGCGAATATTTTGCTTATATAATCGGTCTTGCCTGCGCCATGGTAATAGGATATGTAGCGTTGCGTCGTTATTACGAGAGCATTCGTGAGGAAGCCGAGCATGGCAACAACGCCTCCGACCACAGAATATATTCCATAGTCCGATACATTCAGTGCGTGAAGAATCAGGCGTGTGGAATATAGCGACAGGCAGATGTTGATTATTGCTTTTGTATATTGGGCAATTGTGTTTATTATGATGCGTTTTGCCGGTTCCATCTACTATTGCTTGTTTGCTCTATCCTTGTGCGTTCTTGTTTTTCAGCTGATTGATGAAGTCGTCCTTAAGAATATAGATGATGGTTCCGACGAAAGTAACAAACATCATTGCAAATACAAACAGCATTCTTTTGGGCCCGGCAGGCTTATGTGGCACCGACGAGCCCTGCAGTATGGTGAATGCCGGTGTGCGTTCTTGCACTTTGGCCTTGGCCATCTGCATCTGCGTGTTCATTGTCGTGTATGTGTTATACTTTATTTGCATGTCATTTTCAAGGTCTTCTTCCTTCGACTTGTAACTGGCCAGCGACAGGTTTGTGTTAGAGTCTGCAAAGTCTGAATACTTCTTGCGGGCATCTTCATATTCCTTCTTGGCTTCGTTGGTCAGCTTTGTGTAATAATCAAGGTCGGTCTTGGCTTTCCTTGTCCTGTATTCTATTATGAAGTCCTGCAATTTCACGCGTGCCGTGTCGGCCATAGTGGCGCATATCAGCTTGTCTTGGTCTTGTACGGTTATTGTTATCACATCCGTTTTTTTGTCCACAGAGCATGTTATATTCTTCCTGATCATGTCCACAATCGAGTTTTGTTTCTTTGTCAGGCAGAATTGGTCGACAGTGCCATTTGCCTTGCCTGCCAGTCCGTCGGTATTGTCGTCGTCGGGGAACATTTCGGCCAGCATGCCCTTGAGCCATACGAACGGGACGCTGTAGATTGATATCTTCTGGTGGTCTTTGAGGTATGTGTAATAATCCGTGGTCAGGTCGCCGTCTTCGTTTTTTACTTTGACATTGAACAGTCCCACGATGAAATTCGACGACTCCATCACGTCGGGATACAACGTCGGGTAGATGGCGTCAGACGACACCATGTTGCCCAGGTTCAATCCGAAAGACGATGCCAGCGAGCTTAGTGACCCACCGCTCGGGGCGCTTTCCATCTCGGGGGCCAGTGTTACAGAAGTGGTGTAGTATCGTGGTTGTGGCAATATCCAGATGCATGACAGACAAAAAGCCCATGCCAATGTCTTTACGAACAGCCTTTTTTTGCTGAAGAGCTTTTTTATTATCACCCTCAGGTCTATTGTTTCCTTGTCATTTGTCATATTGTTCTTTATTTAGGCGTGATACAGTCGGATGTGTGCACGGCGGCATGGCGCATTCCGCTGTCGTTGCGCCATAGCCGCATCATGCGCATCATTATCCTAATTCTTTATCAAGTTGGCTATTGTTGCTATCATCGTTGCCACAGATGCTGTGCCCGAACCGATGGCCACCATTTCTGCCACGGTGAGCTTCTTTGCCTCGGGTTTGCTGGGCACCACTATCTCACAGCCGGGCATTGGCTTGTTTTTCCGGCTTGCCTTGGCTATCGTACCATTCATGTATATGATGTATGTCTGGCTTTTCTTGGCATTGTTGCCCCATCCACCGGCTTGGTCGATGTAGTACTTTAGGTTTTCGCCATCGCGGAAGGCAACCGTATTCGGATACATCACGTCGCCGCTTATCTTCACCGTCCCCGAGTATTCAGGCACAATGATGCGGTCGCCTTCGCGCAAAACGATATCGTAATTGCTTCCCGGATGCTCCATTGCCATGTCGAGGTTGATGCCGACAGCATAGGTCTCTCCCAAGTCAAGCTTTTTTGTATCGATGGTGTCACCCTTGCCGCTTTGCGCCCGTGCCATCTTGATAACGTTCTCCATCCTCATGCGTTCCTCTGGCGTGATGGTTCGCACCAGGCGCGCCCCTTCCGGGTATGCCGTGTTGGTTAGTCCGCCGGCCTGCTTGATCACTTCGCTCAGGCGTTGGCTTTTCTTTGCCAGCGTATATGTTCCGCTGTACAGCACTTCGCCTTCAATCGATACGTTCTTCTGTTCGGTGTAGCCGGGTATGGCGCGAACGTACACCTCGTCGAAGGGCTGTAGCACAAATCCGGGCTCACCGTCAATCACGAAGCCGTCTTTCAGAGAGAAGGAGAATGTGCGGGCTATGGTGTCCGACACGCTGGTGGCCTTGGGGTTGAATATCCGGCGCGACACGTCGACTTTCATTACCGAAGCCGTGTTCTTCAGTCCTCCGGCTTGCAGAACGAAATCCTCAAGGGTTTCGTTGTCGGCATACTGGTAAGTGCCGGGGTACATGACCTCACCGTGTATTGTGATTATCCTTTCCTCCTGCAGTTCTTTCTTGCTCGGTATGTACAGCACATCCTCGTTTCTCAGGGGGATGTCGGGCTCTTTGCCGGCCATGATTCCAGCCACGTCAACCGACAGCACTTCGAGCGTCCGGTCGGGTTTCATGCGGTGCATGACGGCGCGGGCTGTGAATGCGTCCTCGGTCACGCCTTCGGCATGCTCAATGAGCGAGCGCACCGTGGAAATGCCGCCACCCACCTGATACATGCCCGGGCGGAACACAGCTCCTTTTATCTCTACCATGTTCGAGTATCGGGGTATGACGGAGTCTACATTCACAGAGTCTTCGTCATTCATCTTGAACGAGTTTATGTCAAATTCGTCAACATCGTATATCGAGTATTTCTGCCCTGCCTTGCGTATCACCTTTACAGATTTCCTGTATGCGTTGCCGGTGAAGCCGCCTGCATACTTTAAAAGCGAGCCCAGGCTCTCGTTCTTTTTCATTTCATAAAACATTGGGCGCTTCACTTTGCCGGCTATGTTGACCAGGCAGTCGTAAGGCCCTACCACGATGACATCGTTGTCAGTCAGGCGTATGTTTCCGTTCAGCTTGCCGTTGAGAATGTAGTCGTAGATGTCAACCACGGAGACAAGCCTGTTGTGCCTGTATACTTTTATGTTGCGCAGCGTGCCGATGTCGTTTATTCCGCCCGCCATATACAGTGCATGGAAGACGGTGGCAAAGGCCGAGACGGTGTATGTGCCCGGGGTTTCAACCTCGCCCATCACGTTGATTGTTATGGTTCTTGTCTGCCCGACGGTGAGCGTTATCCGAGAGCTGCTGTATCTTGTGCCTAACGTAGAGCGCAACCGTGCATTTGCTTCTGCCACGGTCAGTCCGCTCACGCTCACGGGCCCGTAGCCCTCTATGGTCACAGTGCCGTCGGGAGACACCGTGCTCTCTATGGTGCCCTGCGAAGCTCCGTAAATGTCGATGAACACAGCGTCGCCCGGGCCGAGCCTGTAGTCTTGGGGCGTGGCAATGTTCATGTTGGGTTCAAACGTCAGGTTGTTGTTGTTGAATATGTCGTGACCGAATATTTTGCGTTTGTTCTTGTCTTCCCTGTCTCTCATCATCTGCTCGAGGTACATCTGGTCGTATATCTCCGTCGAGTCAGGCATGAAAGAGCTCAGTTCTTTGTGCATCAGAAGATACTCCGGGTCGTTGCTGTCATACGTGTTCTTGACGGGCTCTTTGATGTTTCCGTCTTTTATCCTGTATTGTGAAACGTTGGCACTCTGCTTCTTGTTTCCGTTGTTCTTGCGCAGCCTGTCGGTGTTTTTGCCTGTCGTGGTTATGTCTTTTACGCCCAAGCCTTGGTTGTTCATCTGGCGCTCATATTTGTCTTTGACGCTCCTTATCTGGTCTATGGTTACGCCTCGTTGCATCAGTTTGGTGACAATTTGCGACTGTGATGTCCCTTTTTGCTGCTCTTCGATGACATACTCCATTATCTGTTGGTCGGTCATTGATGATTGCGCAATGGCGGCCGTCATCGAGACCACCAGCATAAATATGGAAACGAGGTACCTTTTCATTTTTTTTTGAGTGTGATAAATGCCTTTTTACGTGTAATTCCTTCTTTAAATAAACACCATTTTCTGAAAATTATTGCAAAGGTACGCAATTTTTCTGTCTTCTTATGTCGTATTTCACAGAAAATATATATCTTTGCATTGTTTTCGGAGGAAAACAAGTAACATATCATCATGGGCTTGACTGGATTTGACAGCGGGTTGAGATGGTACGTAAGCATGCGGAGTGACGACTGTATACTCCATAATCCATTCGGTCAAAAATTTATCTGGCGAAAACAACTACGCTCTCGCTGCCTAATCGAAGCATAGTAGATTACTGGCTTTATCCCGCCACCAGGTGGCGGGACGAGACATCGCTCAAAGGCTGTTGTTCCGAAGCTCTTTGGTCAAGCGGTGCGGTTTTATCGGGAATAGTCGTGCTATAGCCCCGGCGGCACGATGAAACAACAGGGGATAAGGTGCTGGTTGGTGGTCCGGGTCTTGCCATCACACGAAAACCAAAGTCCGGAATAAGCATGTAGAAAGCGTATGGTTTCCCTGTTTGGACGAGGGTTCGACTCCCTCCAGGTCCACAAAGGAAGTACGCGTACTTCCTTTTTTTTATGCCTGTTGCTCCCGTTTCGCTTTCATAGCTTCAGGCCTTGGCCGGTGCTGTTTGTGTGGCCTTTTGCCGGTTGTGGGCTGCACGGGCATGGTGCTTACGTGCATTTTAGGAGCTGTGGCGGGCGTGTTGCCACCATATTTATTATGGTTTGATTAACGGGTTGGTGACGGGCAGCCTGCATGGTATGGCTTTACGAAGGTGGCAATGTATGGTCAGCCAATGCCGGTATTTGTCGTTCGGAGAGTGAGGTGGATTCTCTTTTGCAGGCCGTTTTTTATATCCCGCAAGTCAGAAACACAGTCATAAACACGTTTAAAATGTAAAAATGGTAGCTTTTTCTGTGGATTTATTATAGCAGAATTGCCTTTTTATTAATAATTTTGCACCGAGAACTAAACCCAATAAACAAATAGCTTTATGTTAGGAACACCAGAAATCATTCTTATCGTGTTAGTGGTATTGCTGCTTTTTGGCGGCAAGAAGATTCCCGAACTGATGAAGGGGCTCGGCAAAGGAGTCAAGAGTTTCAAAGACGGGGTGAACGGAATAGCCGACGACCCGGCCAAGCCTGAGCCGGGCAATGACAAATAGGTGGCCCGGGGAGATGGCAACAGAAGGTAAGCATAGGTCTGGCAGCGGGCATACAGACGGCGCGGAGCTCACTTTTTGGGAGCATCTCGACGTGCTTCGTGGCAGTCTTATCCGCATGATTGTGGCTGCTATAGTGGCCGCGGTGTTGGCCTTTTGCCTGAAGGAACCCTTGTTCAGCGTGGTGCTGGCACCCGCCGACGGGTCGTTTTTCATTTACAGGTTGCTTGGCGGCGAGCCGTTCAGGCTGCACCTTATCAACACCGGGCTTACCGAGCAGTTTATGATTCACATGAAAGTGGCGCTCATGGGCGGCGTGCTCATAGCCTCGCCATATTTGCTCTACGTGCTCTTTCGCTTCGTTTCGCCCGCATTGTATGAGAATGAGCGGCGCGTGTCGGTTCGTCTGGTGGTTGCGGCATACATCATGTTCATGGTTGGCGTGGCAGCCAACTACATGCTCATCTTTCCGCTTACGGTGCGTTTCCTTGGCACATACCAGGTGAGTCCGGGCATAGACAACATGCTGACCGTCGGTTCTTACATCGATACGTTGCTGATGATGAGCCTTGTCTTTGGCATTGTCTTCGAGATACCTGTAGTCAGTTGGATGCTGGCGCGGTTCGGCATGTTGCGTGCCCGTTGGATGAGGCGTTTCCGGCGCCACGCTGTGGTGGCCATACTGGTTGTCTCGGCGGTGATAACCCCCACGGCCGATGTATTTACACTTGTCATCGTGGCCCTGCCTATATGGCTGCTCTACGAGTTGAGCATCGTTGTGGTTCGCTCGGCCGAGCTGTCCTCGTCGGCAGACGATGCTGAAGAATTGGATTCAACACAAAAACCAATACAAATATAAACAATGCTAAGAAAAATAAGAACCGTTTTGGAAGCGGTGATGTTCATGCTCGTCACCCTGCTGTTTGTCGACGTTTCCGGCGTGCTGCACCATTGGCTGTCGTGGCTTGCCGAGATACAGTTGTGGCCGGCATTGCTGGCGCTCAACGCCGGGGTGATAGTGGCGTTGGTGGTCGTGACCCTTGTCTTCGGGCGCATATACTGCTCTGTCATTTGCCCGTTGGGCATCATGCAGGATGCAGTATCCCATGTCCGCTCGAGGCATAAGAGAAACCGTTTCCGCTACGCGCCCGAGAAGAAAGCGTGGCGCTACGGCTTCCTGGCTGTCTTCCTTGTGGCTTTTGCCGCAGGCATAGGCTCGTTGGTTGCCTTGCTTGCCCCTTACAGCTCGTATGGGCGTATGGCCGAAAACCTGCTCCGCCCGCTGTGGGGCCTGGGCAACAATTTGCTGGCCGCCATCGCCGAGCGCCTTGACAGCTATGCCTTCTATTCGGTAGATGTGTGGGTCAAGAGCCTGCCCACGTTCATCATCGCCGCCGTCTCGTTTGTTGTCATTGGCTTTCTGGCATGGCGTGGCGGGCGCACCTACTGCAATACGGTTTGCCCTGTGGGCACGATGCTCAGTTTCCTGGCACGGTTCTCATGGCTGAAGGTGCACATAGATACCGGCAAGTGCAATGCTTGCGGCCTCTGTGCACGCAACTGCAAGGCATCGTGCATCGACTCAAAGAACCACCGCATAGACTATTCGCGCTGCGTGGTTTGCGGCGACTGCATCGACAAGTGCCACCAGCACGCCATCACATTCCGCCACGGGCGTCCGCAGCTGGCTGCCTCCGTGGCAGGCACAGGCGCCGGACACATCGACCAGGCTGTGGTCGATTCGGCACGGCGTTCGTTTCTTCTTGGCGTGGCCATGGCCACAACTTCTGCCGCTTTGGCCCAGGAGAAAAAGAAAGTAGACGGCGGACTGGCTGTCATTGAAGACAAGGTGGCCCCCGAAAGGGCCACGCCCATAATCCCTCCCGGCTCGCTGTCGGCCCAGAACATGGCCCGCCGCTGCACCGGGTGCCAGCTTTGCGTTTCGCAATGCCCCAACGGCGTGTTGCGTCCGTCTATCGGGCTTCTGTCAATGATGCAGCCCACGGTGTCTTACGAGCGCGGCTACTGCCGCCCGGAGTGCACGCGCTGTTCGGAGGTATGCCCCACAGGGGCCATCCGGCCTATAACCAAAGCCGAGAAATCGTCGGTCCAGATAGGCCACGCGGTGTGGGTACGCAAGAACTGCGTGCCGCTTACCGACGGCGTGGAGTGCGGCAACTGCGCCCGCCATTGCCCGGCCGGCGCCATCACCATGGTAAGCTCCGACCCGGCCAACCCTGCGGCCCCGAAGATTCCGGCCGTCAACGAAGCCCGTTGCATAGGCTGCGGTGCTTGTGAGAATTTGTGTCCGGCCCGTCCTTTCAGTGCCATTTATGTTGAAGGGCACGAACAACACAGGGTGATTTGATAAGAACCAAAACAAAGGCTAAGATATGGAAAAGAATATAAGCAGGCGTTCGTTCCTTAAGGTGTTGGGCGGCAGTGCCGTGGCATCGGCACCTTTGCTTGCCGGATGCAAAGGCGCCGGCAAGGATGAGTCAGCTTCGCAGCAGGAGCCGCCAAAGGGCAAGATGACCTACCGTACAAACCACAACAACGGCGACAAGGTGTCTATACTGGGCTATGGCATGATGCGCTTGCCTGTGGTGGGCAAGGGGTCGGCCCGCGAGCAGGCCGACGAGGCCATCGACCAGGAGATGGTAAACCGCGAGGTGGATTATGCCATAGAGCATGGTGTCAATTATTTCGACACGTCACCTGCATATTGCCAGGGGCTGTCGGAGCGGGCCACAGGCATCGCGCTGAAGCGCCACGACCGCTCAAAATATTTCGTTGCCACCAAGATGTCTAACTTCTCGCCCGACACATGGACACGCCAGGCGTCTCAGCAGATGTTTGAGAACTCGCTGAAGGAGCTGCAGGTCGACTATGTCGACTATCTGTTGCTTCACGGCATAGGCATGGGCAACGACGCCTTGGCCGAGTTCAACTCACGGTATATGGACAACGGCATACTCGACTGGCTTGTCGAGCAGAAGGCCAAGGGGCGCATACGCAACCTGGGATTCTCTTATCACGGCGACATAAAGATTTACGACATGTTGCTCAAGTGGCACGACGAGGGGCGCTATCACTGGGATTTCGTGCAGATAGAGCTGAATTACCTCGACTGGAACTATGCCGACGAGATAAACCCGCGCAACACCGACGCCGTTTATCTGTATGGCGAGCTTACCAAGAGAAACATTCCGGCGGTGATCATGGAACCGTTGCTGGGCGGCAGGCTGGTCAATGTGCCCGACTTTGTGGCTGCCAAGATGAAGGAGCGCGAGCCTGAGCGCAGCGTGGCCAGTTGGGCACTGCGCTTTGCCGGCACCCCCGAGGGAGTGCTCACCGTGCTCAGTGGCATGACATATATGGAGCACCTGAAAGACAACCTGCTCTCTACCACTCCGCTCAAGCCGCTGACAAAGGAAGAGAACGCGTTTCTAATGGAGATTGCCGACGACATATACAACCTCAAGACCATACCGTGCAACGAGTGCAACTACTGCATGCCTTGCCCTTATGGCATAGACATACCGGGGGTGCTGTCGCATTACAACAAGTGCATTGCCGACGGCAACATGCCAAACCGAGGCTCGATGGACCCCGATTACCGACGTGCGCGCCGGGCCTTCCTCGTTGGCTACGACCGCTCGGTGCCCCGCTTGAGGCAGGCCGCACATTGCATTGGCTGCGGCCAGTGTGTGGGCCACTGCCCGCAGCGCATCGACATACCGAAGGAAATGCAGCGCATCGACAAATTCGTGGAGGACTTGAAGCAACATGAACCAGCTTAAGCAATATCTCGACGACGGGCAGTGCCGCGGGGTGGCGCGCTCGGCAGGGGGCGAGACTGTGGTGTTTCGCCGCCGTGGGGTTATCGACTTGTTCGAGCTTTCCACCGCCCGGCCCGACTTTCTCTGTGGGGCCTCGGTGGCCGACAAGGTGGTGGGGCGCGGCGCGGCCCTGCTCTTTGTCCGTGGCGGGGTCGGTCGGCTCCACGCCCGCATCATCAGCAGCGGCGCTCTCGATGTGTTGAGGCGCGGCGGTGTGGAGGTGAGCTTTGATGCCGAAGTGCCCAACATCATCAACCGCACAGGCACTGACATCTGCCCCGTCGAGCGGCTTACGGCCTGCACCGAGAGCCCCGACGAGGCTTATCTGCTTATCAAGAATTTTATTGAAAACCAAAAACAAAAGTTATGAACATTGCAAGAACAACATCTGTCAGGTCGCTGTCATACGGCGACATCCGCACCTACGTTTGGTCGGCGGCTTTCGTGGCGTGCAACATCGTGCTGCCGCAGCTGTGCCATTTGGTGCCCGGTGGGGGATTGACGTGGCTCCCCATCTATTTCTTCACACTCGTGGCAGCCTACAAGTTTGGCTTTGCCGCCGGACTGCTCACGGCACTGCTCTCGCCGTTGGCCAACAACCTGATGTTCGGCATGCCGCCTGCGCCAATGCTCCCCATCATCCTTTCCAAGTCGGTATTGCTGGCAGCGGCAGCCGCTTTCTTTGCCCGCAAGGCCGGGCGCGTGGCTCTCTGGGCTGTGGCAGCCTCGGTGGTGGCCTACCAGGCCGTTGGCACCATGGTGGAGTGGGGCATGAGCGGTTCGCTCTCTGTGGCCCTGCAAGACATAATGATAGGCTGGCCCGGCATACTCATGCAGGTGTTCGGTGGCTATCTGGCCATGAGGCTCATACGCTGAGCGGCCTCACGCCAGCAGGCAAACATGCCATTATCGGCCATCTGCCCCACGTTTTATCATCCTGTTGCCGTGCACGTTGCTTGTCGCCTTTGGCTTAGGCGCAGAGGGCTGTGCCGGGACAATGCGGCCGTAATGATGCGGCGCGGATGGCGCAAGGGCTTGTTGGGCATGGCATATACATGTAAACAATCATCCTCCGGCCTGATGGCCTATTGTGAAAACAGTCTGCACGAATGCCTTTCGGCGTTGGTGCAGACTTGTTTTTTGCCTGTCGGCGCGGCTGTTTGCCTGTTTGTTGTAACTCGTTGATATACAGTATGTTTGTGAAACATGCCGTTTTGCATCATGAAAACGGCCGTTTCGGCGCGCAAAACGGCATGTCTTGGCACGCAAAACGCCACTTGTTGCAAACCGATAAGGCAAGCCCTGTCGGGGCATGGCTGCCACAGGGCAACACCGTTTTAACTTTTCGAACCCGACACCACTGCTGTTTCATGTTTCATTTTCAGTGACGACAGTCTGGGCAGCCTCGTTGTTGGCTGTCACGGCCGGTATGTCCCAATAGAGAAAACGGGGTTGGTGCCCGTTTGGCTTAGGCAGTCAGGCATGATGGCGGGCAACGGCAAGCAGCCTCTGGGGGCCTATTTCTCAATGCGTTTGCTTAGGTTGAGCGATGCCTTGCACAAGCCTATGACGCATATTGTGCATATTGCTTTAATCAGATTGTCGGTATATTCAATGACGACGCCTTTGATTAAGTCGATGATTGAGTAGCTTACGAAAAACAACAACGTAAGTACAAGCGGTTTGAAAAACTTGTTCACTGCTGCCATACGCATGGAATCAAAGTGGAAAATTTAAATTACAGCTCACTTGCGGAGAAGCGATTAAAGCCAAACCATCTGCGATGACATTGGTACTTTTTACGCTGTGTCACCATATAACGACAATTCCAACGCCTTCACGTCAATGCTTTCTTGATTGCAAGTCAGCGTGTTGGCTTCGCAATCCCTTTCGGTAGAGTCTCAATGGTTGTGAGAAGAGGTGATGGTTTGTTGCCAGACAGGTCTGTCGGGGGATAACGCCGTTTGGTCGATATGTGTCTGTATGCAAAGTTGTTTATAAATTCCCATATTTCAGCAACGGTTGATTCGGGGCGCTGTCTTTTTAACAATTATTAGTCGTGACACCGGTTTGGGCCTAAGTAGGTGTTCAAAATTAATTGCCATCAGATTGTGCGCTATTTCGTAGAAGCATGCCAAAGTCCAGAGAGAGTGTGTAGCTGGCTACGCTACCGATGAGACTTTGGCATGCGGCCCGAAAGAGCACACAAGATGGTGGCAAAGATATGGAGGACACCTGCAAGCTTAATTGTATCGGTTAATTTTGAACAGCTGCTTATGGCTTTGGCCAGGCTATGATATTGGCGCATGCCGTTGGTTGCTCGGCTTGAGGGCTTTCGCTGTGCATGGCTCAATATACAGGACTGTTGAAAACAAACCGATGCCAAGCCATTTTATTTGGCAACTGCGGCAACATGCCGCATCCGGGGCGTTTGTAAACGCCATGCAGTCGCAGTGGGCGGCACATACCACAACCGGCCTGCATCAGTATTAAACTGTGCAGGCCGGTTGCCTTGTGTTTTCCGGGGCCCTAAAAGCGTGTTTGCTCCGTTTGTCCATGCCCTCAAACTGCAGTCTCACCCATTGGCTTGCCGCCTGCGTTGGCATCAGTCGGGGTGGCTGTCCGTGCCGGTAGGCGCGGCTTCAACGGTCTTGTTCACCTCACTATATACTTCCGCCCTTCAATGATGTAAACCCCTCGGGGGAGTCGTTTGAGGGTCTCGCGCGTACCTTCGTTGGTCACGAGGGTGCCCGCAATGGTATAAACCTTCAGCTTCAGTCCATCGGCGAGCATTTCGTCGATGCTTAGCCATTCGCCCATGGTGAATGCCAACGGCGACTTGCGGCTTCCGGCCACGTCGTCGGTAAAGGCCAGCGACTCGTCGACGCTGTAGCCATCGCCTGTTGAAGTGTTTTCAACGACAAACGACAAAGGTTCGGGTTCGGCCCCGTTGCCATAGACAGTCAGGCAGTGCCTTCCTCCGACCATGCGGCTCACCCCTCGGCATTCGTTGCCGGCAAAGGCCACAATGCGCCAGTCGTCGCCGTCCAGTACCGCCTCATTGCGGTAGATTATGGCCGTAATGTTCATTGTCGACGGGTATTTGCGCATGTCTATGCGTTCGTCGGCAACCACGGTGGCTGGTGTTGCTGAGAGTCGGCAGGTGTCTATTGCCAGTGCCTTGGCATCTACCGACTTGTATAGATAGCCGTTGCCGGGCACCAGTGTTGCAATGGTGCCGATCCAACGGCCGTCGGCGAACTCGGCGAAACCCTCCTGGGCTGTGATGAAATCGCCCTCGGTGGCATTGGTGATTGCTGCCAGCGGCGACTCTTTGTCGAGCGGACAGGAAATCCAGTTCCATCCGGCCGCAACCGCAATGGGTTGTTCGGCCAGGTCGTGCAGCTTGCCTGAAGCATTGGCCACAAACGGAACGGCAGCTTCTATCTTGTATCCGTGGCCGGGCTCAAGGGCATGCTTTTCCTCGCCGTCGTCGGGGCCGTCGGGTAAAATGCTCTTGCCGTCGTGGCCGAGTATGGTGCTTGCATATTTGAAGTTGCCGGCGTCAATGCTTTCTCCGAGGTATGACGACAGCCAGTTCCAGCCTTCAAACAGCCTGAACGTCTGTCTGTAAGTTGAGCGTTTGAAGTGTGCGGCAATGTCGCTCTTACCGTTCACTTCTACGGTGAGCCTGTCTTTGGCTTCGATTGTGTCGCCGTTGACAGTCCAGCACCACAGCATATAGTCTTCATCGGCCACCGCTTTGAGCTTCAGCGTGTCGCCGTAGTCGTATATGCCGCTGCCGCTGCCCGTCACGCTTCCGCCTTCGTCGGATGCCACGGTCACGTGATATGCGGCGGCTTTGAAGTTGGCCACCACGTCGATGTTGTCGGTTGCAGTATGCTCGATCACAGAGTCTGACGAAACGGTTTCGCCATTCAGCGTCCAGTTGACAAACTTGTAGCCCTGTCCTGGTATGGCCTTCATGGCGACAGTGGTGCCATATCCGGCCTTGCCGCCATTTTCCTGTGTAGCCGTTGCGTTTGCCGCCGCGGTCGCCGGGCTTGTTGTCAGCACTATCTTTCCGGCCCGGGCGGGGCTTACTTCGGTGTCAATGCTCACCAGGCCGTCGCGGAACATAGTCCAGCCAGCCGACTTCCCGGTGGTTCCTTGGTAGCCTTCGGCGTCTGTTATCATCGCCGTTTGCACCGTGAGCATATAGTAACCGTTGCCTGCCACAGCGTTCAGGCGTCCAAGGTTCAGCCTGAACGTCTTGTTGTCTTCGGTCGATATGCCTATCAGTGAGGCGTCGAGGCTTTCGCCCTGCACCGACATGGTGATGTCGTCGGCCGTGAATGTTGACGGGTCAATGTGCTTGTTGAACATGACGTCGATGGTTTCCACCGGCTTGAATGCCACTTCTGTCGGCACGCCTTCTATCGAGGCCACCTCCAGTGGCAGGTCTGCCTGTGGCTCGAAGGTGAGTTCGTAAGTGCAAGGCACGCCGCTGTTGAAGTTGTCGGCAAAGTGTATTCTGTTCTCATACAGCGGTTCCATTCCGTCGCGCAGTGTGCGGTCGGTCTGCCAGAAGTTGCGCAGGCTCATCGGATTGCCGTCGTTCGTGCGTGTCACGCCCCTCAGTCGGGCCCGTCCGTAGGTCGGGTCGACGAGGTTGCCATAGTTCCATCCGCCAGCCGAAGGCGTGACGGCGAGCTCGTAGGTCGTCTCCGACGTCTGCGTAATCGTTGCTCCGGCCGCCGGTTCCACCTGTTCGGTGGTTCCGTCGGTAAGGTATAGCATGTCGGGAGTGTCGTCGGCATCGGCTATGTCGTTGGTCATGAAGCCCGTTATCGTGTCATTTTCCGCGCTGGCGTCGATGCTTCTGATGAGTTCGTGCACAGTCACCTCGTTGAGCAATGACAGGTTGGGGTTGCCGTAGCTGGTCACATGGGTGGCCTTGACGTCGTATTCGGTGAAGTGGCCAAGCAGCGAACTGGTTATCCACCATTGTGCGTAAGCCTGCCCTTTGGCCTTTATCGTGCCGAAGTCGGTGTATGCATCGCCGCCAAGGGCCATCACCTTGTCGGCTCCGTTGAGGCTGCTGCCCGTCAGCTGGAAGTCGATTGCCAGTCCTTTCTCGTTGTCAATTATCTCCGGTTGCTTTGTTACTATGCGCAGGTTTGTGGCGTCTCCGTTGCCCACGTTGTCGATGAGCAGTGCAAACTCAGCCTCTTCGCTCGGCTCGACGGCTTCTGTCAGCGGGTCGTCACCGTAAACGTCGCGCTGCATGAAGTATGTCAGCTTGAGGTCGGGGGTGGGGTTCACCGTCAGCGTTACGGGGTAAATCTCGCGTGTTGCGGTAAGTCCGTTGTATGGATCTGTATACGACAGCGAGCCGCTGAACACGTAGTCGGTGGGTTCCGTCGGCGCCGCGTGCTTGGTGGGGATATACAGTATTGTTGCCTTTCCGGTGGCTCCGGGTGCCAGTTCCCATCCGGCCCCGAGCTCGGCCTTGCCGTTGAAGCCGTCGATAGACTCCAGGCCGACTTGGAATTCGTTGGCTGTTGCAATGTCGCCTTCGGTGTTGTTAACGCGCAAAGTAAGTTTCACGTCTCTCATCGGCGTGTCTTCGTTGCCGTTAAATACCGTGAGTGTGCCTCTGAAAGCCTGCCGGGTGAACGTCATCCGCTGCTCGAACCGGAGCGTGATCGACGAGCATACCGAGCTCGACTCCTCCTCGGTGCGCCCCAGAAACTCATGGCTGGCTTTGAAAAACCTGTCCTGCATCGACTGGAAACCCTCGCCTATGGCCGTTGCCTCACTGTCTTTTATGAGTCTGGCGCTGGCCATCAGCACCTCTGTGTCGGGCGCGTTGCCGTCTGAAGTCCCGTTGAGCCGCTCAACAAGTGCGCGTAGTTGCGCTTCGGTGACCGATTCCGGCTTGTATGGCATGAGCGCTTCGGCATCAAGAGGCTGCCCTTCCACATGTTGGTCTATGGCGTGTTGCCAGAATGCGGCTATGGTAGGGTCGGGGCTTGTGTACCATACAGAATCGCCGAACAGCTCGAGTTTCACGGCTTTCCATGCCTCCAGCTCCTCTCGGAAATCCGCAGCGGCATCGGCAAGGGCGTCAATCCAGCTGTTTCCCGAGGCGTTCCCGTCAGCAGGCTGTGCCGTCGTTGGCAGCCCGCCGTCTTGCCGGCTGCGCTTCGGTCCGCCCTGTTGAGCCTGTCTGGCCTTGCATTTCTTGTACTCGTCGAGGTGCTTGTTGATGTTGTCTATGTTTTCGAGCATGCCTTCCACCGTCTCGATCAAGTCGTCATACTCGCCCGGCGGCGTATTGTAATCCTTGTAAGCACCAGATGCATCGCCAAATCCTTCGATGGCATAATCCCTTATTTTTGCCAGCACGGAGTCGCGCAGAGAGTACGGCCTGTTCTCCGCTTTGGCCCTGGCGCAGTCATACGCGAGTGTGGCCCCGTCGTTGACCCATCCTACAACGGGTATCATGTCAAACAAGTCGTTGAGGTTGTTTTCGAGCAACTCGGCATAACAAGGGTCGCAAATGGTCTTGTCGTTGTTCGACTCCACGGGCCGTGTCGTCTCGACGGCATCTGCGTTGCCTCCTCCCGAGCTGTTCGGGCCGCCCAGGCCTCCCCAGCTTCCGCTGCCGCCAAAGGCTTGCCCGATGGCGTTGAGTATAGCCGACGTGGCGCAAGCCTTCATTGCCATGCGGTGTGCCGACACGTTGTCGTAGAGTTTCGTGCCGCATATTATCTCGTAGTTGGCTTCCATCTGCGCCATGCATCCGTTCATTATCTGCTGTGGCGAAGCCCTTCTCTTGTCACGGGCGCGCTGCCCTCCGTTTGGATACCGTGTGATAAGCACGGGTATCTGTACGCTTTGGTTGGCACCGAGCGGGAACGGGCCCGTGTCGGCGAGGGCTTCAAAGAGCCACTCATCGGTTGGGGCGGGCAAGTTGAACCTTACGTTTTCGGTGCGCACCAGCCCGTGGTTGGTGAGCGTGAAGTATACAAGGCGCTGGTCTCCGGCCGCCATGTTGTCGCCATCGATGCTGTTCGGGCCCTCTATTACCACAACCGGCTTGGGCACGTTGGTCTCAAACTTCACGATGTTCTCAATGATATATTCGTCTTCAATCTCGGTTTCTACAAGCTCGTAGCTCACTTCTATGGCCCTGTAGCTGATGTCTACCACCTTGCGCGTTTCCACTCCGGGGTCTACCATGATGTTGTTTGAGTAGGCGTCGTGCTTGTCTGCGGTCACGCACAGGTTGTAGTAGCCTTCGGGCAACACCTTGGTGAAAATGCCGTCGGTGCCGGTTGTGCCGTTGGCTATGACCGCCCCGGTGTTCACATCCTTTATTACCACCTCGGCGCCGGCCACATGCGGGGCTTCGGCAGTGTTGTAAGTCCATTCGTCGCAGACGTCGACCACAAGCGTGCCCGTGGCTTCCGACACCGGCGTAATGCTGAACGCTACGGGCAGCCCGTCGCCGTTGGCGCAATTGATGCCTATCCGTCCGGTGACGGGCACATTGAGTTGTTGCCCGTCGGTGGGCTCCAGCAGCAGGTGGATTGTGGCCGACTCACCCGGTGCGAGCGCCGGCATCTGCATCGGAGTGGCCGCCGTCATCCATCCGCCAGAAGGCAATGCCAGCGATATGTCGCCTGTATTGCCACTCCCAATGTTGGTTATCGTGACAGGGTAATCGCGCGTCTGACCCTTGGTCATGGTTGTTGTTATCGACTTGGTCGATGCCTGCAGCTTGCCTTTCGGACTGCGGCAATAATAATAAATGGTGGTTTCCAGCGGCTCGCAGTCGGCCGACGACACCCTGATGCCAATCTTTTCCCATTCGTTGCCCTCGCTCACTGCGTTGCCGGTGATGGTGTATCCCAGGCTCATGGTGCCCCCGCCATCTACCGACTCGCCGCATTCGAGCTTCACGTCGCATCCTTCGGGCTTGCCCGTCACCTCGGCCTTCACCCCGGTGAGCGTCGTGCTGCCTGGGTTGTCGATGCCTATCGTGCCGCTGTGAGGTACGCCCAGCGTTACCTCGGCGGTAACGTAGCCGCTTGAAGAAAGGCGCATGCCATTGACGTCGAAGGCGCACTGTGCGTCGGTGAGACCCTCGCCGGGATAGCACGCCCCCACGGAGAAACGACCGGTCTGCAGGTCGAATGGAGTGAACTGCACCGAGAATGTGCCGTCATCGGCTGTAGTGGCGTTGATGGTGTGGCGATAGCCGTTGTTGACGACATACACCTCCACCTGTTTCTGGCCTGTCTTGCCATCCTCGGTGCGTCCGCTTATCACCACCGTTTCGCCCCTTCCGTACACCTTCTTGTCCGTAGACACCGTTGCAGAGAACGGAGCGCACACATTGACTTCGGCCGGTTGCGACGTGTTGTTGGTGTATATGGCTTCGTCGACGGCGCGGTCGGGGTTGGCCACGGCATAAACATTGTGGCGTCCTACGCCATCGGGCAGCCTGACCTTGCGGGTCAGCATGGAATGCCCTCCGGCCTCAATGGGCGACTGCAGATAGGCGCTCAGGGCAGGCGACAGGCCTTCGCCGGCAAAGATGTCTATCCTTGTGTGTACGGGCAAGGGCCTTACGCCAGTGTTGGCAATAGTCAGAGCCACGCTTACGGTGTCGCCGGCCGAAGCCTCTGCGGGGCTTACTTCAATCGCAGTTATCTGTGCGTCGGGCAGTGTGCGGTCGGTTACCACAAACCTCAGCGTTGCGCCCGAGAACCCATCGGCCGAGGCTTGCAGCGCCCCCACAAAGCCGTCGCCGGCCACGGCATTTGCTTCGGCCACGATGTCGAACGTTGCCGAGGCTGCCCCGGCGGGTATTTCGACAGACTTCGGAAACGATATGCCTTCGCTGTGGTCTGATGCCAGCGATACGGTCAGCGGCTTGTCGGTGACGGTGTTGCGGCCCACGGTCACCGCCATCGTGCCCCCTTCGGCCACCACCGAAGCCGAGGCCGACAGCGAGAGGGCCGGGCCGTCGTCGTCGTAGACCGTCAGCGGGGCGGTGGCAACCCCTGCCGACGCCCCGGCCCCTGCGCTGCAGCTGCACGAGGCAATATATACGCCTGCCGAGACGCTGTAGGTGCGTTCGCCGTCGGCATCAGTGTTGTCGATGGGGCCGAGGCATATAGTGGCCTCGGCTTGGCCCGGCTCCATGACCACAGAGCGCCCGGCGTAATACAGCCCACCCTCAGAGTCGTCGGAGAAATGTATGGTCACACGCTTGTCGATGTTGCTCGTGCGGCGCAGTGTGGCCGTGACGGCCAGGGGGCCGTCGGCTTCCGACACTGCCGTCGGTTCCAGTTGCATCTGCAGCATGGGCACATCGTTGTCTATGAGCGTGGTGTTTAGCGTGGCGGCGTCGTAGCCGGCGGCGGCAGCCGTGAACGTTACAACCTGCTCTACGTCGGGTATGTCGTTGTCGATGGCCCCGACCGTTGCCGTGGCGCTTGCCTCACCCTGCTTGATTATTACGGGCGATGGTATGCTGAACATGGCAGGCTTGTCGCATGCAATAATGATTTCGGTGTCTTTTGTCACAGCCTTGGGGGCCGAAACCGTAAGGCTTAGCGTTCCGCCCTCGGTCACATCGGGTGCCGATGCGGCAAGCGTGAGCGCCGGGCGGCGGTCGTCTTCAATGACAATAATGCCGGCCACATCGTCATATCCGTTGCCTCCGGCTGTCAGCCTCACCGTAGAGTCGGCGTCGGCCTTGCCATTGGGCGTGACGGTCACTGTGATGTATGTGCCCGACTGGCCAGCCCTGATGGTGGCCGACGGTGGCACCGACACACGCTCGTCGGCTGTGCAGCCAATGGCGAAAGTCTCTTCGGCCAGCCTGCTGCCCGTGCGCGTCAGCAGCAGACGCAGGCTCCTGGCTGTTTCTTCTGTGCGTATGGTGTCGGGCGAGAGCAGAAGCTTGCGGCTGACGGTGAGCGCCGATGCCGCCGAGGCTTCGTTGTTGGCCAGCATCCACGACGGTTCGCCCGTGTCGGATGCAGGCACGAGCTTCACCCTGACCGTGGCCTCGCCGCTGATGCCCGGCTGCTCGGGTATGCCAATCTCGGCCTGCCGGCTCAGCGTGCCCCCGGCGGCAAGCGTGCCGTCGTAGTAGACCGTGCCGGCAAGCTTTGATTCGCCGCCGGGCGATGCCAGGTATATCTGCTCGCTCCAACCAGCCGTGGTGGCTGCCTGGCCTATGTTCCTGACCCGCCAAGCCACGTTGAGCCTGTCGCCGGGTGACACTGCCGACGCGTCGGCGACAACGGCCGACACCTCGAGGTCGGCAGAGCGGGATATCGTTATGCTGCCCGCGCTGAAGCCGGTGGCCACGTTTGAGCCGTCGCGCGCACTGATGACTACGTCTTCGAGCACAAACCTAAGCTGCGAGTCGTCGCCCAATCTTTCGTCGGCAGTGAGCCCCACAGAGAGCAGACTGCCCGTGCGGCCCTTGAGGGGCTTGTTTGTCGGCGAGAAAACCATGGCCATATACTTGTTGGCTGCCATCTGTTTCATGGTGACAGAATGGCCGTCGGAGCGGTCGGTGAGGGCCGCCGTGGCGGCGTCGAGGCTGATGCCCTCGGGGACGTAGAGCGTAAACTGCACTGCAACCACGTCTTCCGAGTTGTCGAGGTTGACCGGGAGGTCTATCGACCGCCCCTGAGCCACCGACACATCGGGTATGGACAGTGTGTTGCCCTGTGCCAAAGCAGAGAGCACTCCGGCCAGAAGGGCAAATATTGTTAATGCAAAATGTCTTGCCTGCATAATATAAATGGTTTATGTCTGATTGTTTGTTGGTGTGTCCTCAGCCGCTGTTGCGGGGGCGGCTTGGGGCTACTTGTGCCGCAGTATGCGGGCCACTGCTTATGTGCTTGGCTGTCAGCGGGTTGCGAAACGGCCTGTTTGGCATTGCGAAACGACCCGTATTGGCGGCCGGAACGGCATGTATTGGAATGCCATACGGCCCGAACCGCATTTCAGCCCGGCTTTGGCGTGTGCCGGCCTGCATGCTTGGCGTGAGTCGGCATCGTTGGGGCAATCTGTGGGCAAGGTTCACTTGCCGATTACCTTCTTGGCAGACTTGCCTTTCATCAGTATGTTGACGCCCTTACGCATGGTGTCGAGGCGGCGGCCCGACATGTCGAACACGGCCTCCATGCCATCGTCGGTGCCGGGATGGCCCACTGCTGTCGGTTGGCCGTGGCAAACGGTGGCGTCGACGGCATAGGCCCTCTCGTCGGACAGTGTTGCTGACCTCACGTCTACTTTGCCGGTGTAGGTGCCTATCACGGTTGTGCCCTGCGGCAGCGTAGTGCCGTTGAGCGAGTAGCCTACTAGGTTGCTCCCGTCCACGGCCTGTTCCATGCCGTGGCCCGGCAGGGCCCAGCTGACGTTGCCTTCGGCCCTTACGGCCATTGCGGCTATGGGCACCGGCGATTGCAGCACCACAAGCCCGTCATGGACGAAGATACGCGCCTGTGGCCGGTCTCCGTCCGTCGTGGCTGCGGCAGGGGCCCGCCTGGCCTCTGTTGCCGCTGGCTGTTGATGGGCGAGCAGTATGTCTACCGTGCGCACAACGTCTTGTACGTTGATTGTTTCGTCGGCGAATGTGTTGGCGGCCGTGAAGTTGAACGGCCTGCCGCCGTAGTCGTCGAAGGCATAGAGTATGGTGGCCTGCAAGTCGGTGGCTGTCACCCCGTCGATGAAGTCGGCATCGCCCTCCTCGAATGTGAAGGCCGTGAGGCAGCTGCTGAGCTGCACCTCGGGAGCCGCCGCGGGGTAAGACACGTACAGAATGTCGCCGTTGGCGCCCCGGTAGTCGTCACGCCCGGTGGCCGACAGATGGGCCCTGCCGGTTGTCAAGTCAATGTCTATGCCCCAATAGCCGGCGTCGGAGCCGGAGCCATCGCCCGGGCGGCGGTTTTCGAGCCTTACCACCGCCACGTCTTTTTGCCCCTGTGACCTGTGGTCGTAGAGCATCAGCGACGGCATTTGTGCCGCCACGGCGTCGAAGTCGGGTGCCGACATGTCTATCGTCACCGTTGTGCCGCTGTGCTGCCGGGTCAGGTCGAGGGTGGTGATGGTGGCCGGCAGCGGCGGGTTGACATCAGATAGGTTGTTGCTCGAGGCCAGCAGCTCCGTCAGGTTGGGCATGACGGCCGACAGCGCCGACAGCAACCCGATGTTGCCCGTGAAGGCATTGCCCGACATGTCGATGGTGTGCAGCGCCGAACGGAAGCCGGGTTGTTCTGCGGCAATGGTGGTCATGGCCTGCACCATGTCTTTGGCCACGTCGCCCTCAAGGGCGTTGTCGGCCAGCGAGAGCGTCTCGAGGCGCGGCAGGGCGAGGGCGTCGGCAGGGAAGCGCCCGGTGAGCCCCTGTCCCGAAAGGTCTATGCCTACGATGTGGCCGCGGCTAACGTCGACGCCGGCCAGGGTGGCCACGCTGTCAATGCCGCCCGACATGTCCCACGGGGTGGGCCAGCCCCCGGCCACGAGAGCCTCGCGCAGCCGGCAAAGGGTGAGCCATTCAGACTCGTCGAGCGTGGCGCTGCCCGGCTCGACGGTAATGGTCGATGTGAATTGGCAGAACTGCAGCTCGCCCATGCTGCCGCTGACACTGTAGGTTAGCACGGCGTCGACCTCTGCGGTGTTGTCGATGAACATCGTGGGCAGGTTGCCGCTGCCGTCGGTGGCATAGCCGGTGAGTGTCTCCGGTATTGGGGTTGTGGTGAGCTTCCACTCGAAGGTCAGTTCAGGGCTTATCGTGCTGAAGTCAAGTTCCTGTGTGCCGTGGCCCGACTTCACGGTCTGTGAGGCCATGCCACTTATTGCCGAGGGGCAGTAGGCCACGCCGCAGATGGTGGTGGCCACGCCATCGCAGGTGGCCAGCCTGCCTATAGAGTTGTAAAGGTCTATGAGTTCGGGGGTGAGCTCGTCGCCCTCGCGGCCCAGTGCCAGGCCGGGGGCCGATGTCCCGGCTGCTGCCGTGAGGTGCAGGGTGAGCGCCCTCGATTCGAGTTGCGACACCACCTGGGCCAGCAAGCCGAGGTTTGCGTCGGTGATGCCCAGGGTAAACGTTGAGTCGGCGTCTACCTGCACTGTCAGGCTCTCGGTCACCGGCGCCAGGCCTACAAAGGCCAGCAGCGAGTCGGCCGAGGCGAAATGGCGCACGCCGGTGGCGGTTTTCGACAGTATGAATGTGCCGCCTATGGTCCAGTGCTGCCTGTCGTTGATGAGTATGGTGGCCCGGGCAACGTCTTGCCCGTATTCGCCATAGGCCGTAAGGCTCACGTCGTAGTAGCCGTCGGCAGCATAGGTGTGCATAGGGTTGGCGGCAGAGCTCGTGGTGCCGTCGCCGAAGTCCCACTCGTAGCGCACGGCTTTGTCTGACGACTGGTTCAGAAACTGCACCCTGCCCAGTAGCTTGTCGTAGGAGAAGCGTGCGTAGAGCCCGTCTTCAGACAGCTGGCTTACATATATGTAACCGCTGCGCACGGCCACGGCTTCGATGGTGCCGTCGGCATTGTTGACCACACCATGCGTCAGCTTTACCGCATGGTTGCGGTTTGTGGTGGCCGTGTCGGGTATGCTTACCATCACGTCGAACACCTTGCCGTTGGTGCCGCTGAACTCGGTGGTGCCCGTCAGTTCAATGCGGTAAGAGCCGTCGGCCAGTGCCGTCGCCTTGACGTCGTGGCCCGATGCGCGTCCAGACAGTCGCACGTCGGCCGTGTTGACGGTGAATCCGCGGGGGAACGTCATGTCGACCGACATGCCCGTGACGGGTGTGGGGTTTTCAAGGTAGACTGGATAGGCCACTGTTTGGCCCCTGAAAGCGTTTTCTGTCATTCCGTAGATGTTGACGCTGCCGCCCGACTGCCCCGGTTCGCCCGGATTGTCGGGGTTGTAATCGTAGCGGTAATGGGCAATGAGCGTGGCCTCGGAGTCGGGCATGACAAAGTTGAGGCTGCTGTTTGTCGATATGGTGTCGCCGTCGGCAGTCCAGCATACAAACGTGTACCAATCGTTTGCGTAGGCTCGCAGGCTGATGTTGGCGCCGGCCCGGAACCCATTGCCGCTCGACAGGTTGAAGTAACCGCTGCCGTGGGGTTCGGCCACAAGGTTGAGCCTGTGCATCAGCTGCGGTTCAGAGGGCTCGCCGGGATTGTCGGGCGAGTATGTGAAATGGGCCACAAGGTTAGGGTCGCCGGCCTTCATCACATACCTGAATGTGCTTGAGGTAGATATCACCTCGCCGTTTTCCGTCCAATGGTCAAACTTGAAGTCGCTCTTGGCGTAGGCCTGTAGGTTGATTGTGGTTCCGACTTCAAAGCGCGCCCCATTGCCAATGTTCAAGCTGCCGCCGTCGGCCGGGCTTGCCGACAGGCGCAGGGTGGAGTATTCGGGCATGTCGGGCTCTGGCGGTTCTGCCGGGCTCTGAGGGTCGTAGACGTAGCGGGCCACGAGCCTGGCGTCGCGGGCGGGCATGGTGTAGGCAAACGACGCCGACGTGGAGACCACGTAGCCGTCTTCCTCCCATGCCACAAACCTGAAGTTGCTCTTGTTGTAGGCCCTCAGCGAAACCTTCGTGCCTGGCGAATGGCTCGACTTGGAGCCAATGTTGAAACTGCCGCCTTCGGCCGGTATGGCTTGCAGGGTCAGCGTGTGGTTTACGCCTGGCTCCGGGGGGTTGGTGGGGTTGTATTGCCCTTTCATGCCGACACTGGCGAGCAGTGTCAGCATGAAAAGGATTAGTCTGTAACCTCTCATATAGAAAGATATTATGGGGTTGTCAATATACTATCGTTTTCTGTGTGCGGCCATTTATGCCGACCACGTAGATGCCTGCCGGCAAATTGATGCGCAGCGGGGTGGTGCCAAGCTTTCCGCTATGCAGGGTGCGTCCGTCGGCAGCCCATATACTTACGGCAGCGCCGGCCTCGCCGCTTACGCAGATGTAGCCTTCGGCGCCAGTCACAGCGGCTTCTGTGCCGGCTGGGGTGCCGTCGATGGCTGTTGGCGTCTGTCCGGTCGGTTCAAACGAGAGCTCGAAGCGGTTGAAGTCGGTGCCATCGGTGGCGCCGGAATAGAACGAATAGCCGTTGGAGCTTATGTCGGCTGTTGTGCCGAGCAGCTTGTCGTGCAGAAGGGCGGTGCCGTCGGCGCGCGTTACGCTGATGGTGTAGAAGCCGGCCTTGGCTGCCTTGTAGCCCATGGCCACAGTGGCGCCGGCGGCCACGGGGCGCTCGTTGATGGCGTAGGTGTTGCCATCGGCATCGGCTGTCATTACCTGCGGTACGTCGGCATTGATGCTCATGAACTTCGAGGCGTCGCACCCACGTTCGTAGCCGGGCTGTGCGTTGGGATTTACAACCACTCGCGTCTGGTCGCTGTAAGTGCCGTCGGTGATGGCTATGTCGAACAGATGGCGAGACGCGCCAGCCGGCGGGGCCATCCGGGGCGATGCCGCCTTGACCACGATTTCAGAGCTAAGTTGGCGCCCCTCCTTATGGAATATGATGTTGTCTACGGCCTCAGGCTTTTGCACGAAGAACGCCTGCATGGGCCTCAGTGCATACTTGTCGTCGACAATCGAGTAAGCCCTGTATGTATTGTCGGCCCATACGGTTATCGGGGCGGTGAAGTCCATGTAGTAGATGTCGAAATATGCCGGATATGGATTGCCCACATAGTTCCATCCGGCGTTGGCCGTCGAGGTGGCTTCGAAGGCAGACAGAGGCATGGTCACGTCGGTGGTGGCAAACACTTGCGGGTGGGCGCCGGCATCGGCCGGCAGTGTGATGGTGCCGTTGGCGTTGCACTGGAAGATATAGCCCTGCCCGGCGCGGAGCGTGTCGGTGTCAACGTTCTTCCAGCTGTTGCCTGTGCCGTTGGTGGCACGGGCGGCTCCGTCGTAATAGCGGAACACAAACGATGCGTTGGCGCTGTGGGTCACCTTGTCGAGGGCCACGTCGTGGAGCGGGGTAATGAAGTACCAACGGCTGTATTCTACATTAAAATATGTGTTGACGCTGTCGGCGGTGAAGTCGGCGCAGTCGTTTACCAATAGACCGGGGTTGGTCTCGCTGACGAAGAAATTCATCTGTGCCGTTTCCATCGGGGCATTGCCGCCCACGGTGAATTTGCCGCCATAGTAGAGGTCGATGTCGGGTTTGCCGTCCATGCGGCGGTTGTTGGTGAGCGAGAGGGCGCTCGTTATCTTCCAGTAGCCCACGTCTTCGCCTTCCAGGATTGAGCCAAACTGATACCAATAAATGTCGAGCTTGTAGTTGACCACTGCAAATGAGGGCACGATGAGCGTCATGTTGCCCTTCGACGCACCGTATTGGAACGGGTCGTTGGATATTGACGGCGGTGTGGCCGACTTGCATACAACAGTCTCAACGGCAGGGCAGTCTGCGAAGTTCCTGTCGTAACTGCCTATGTACGAAGGCAGTTCGATGTATTTCAGGTTGTTGCAATACTGGAATGCTCGATATCCTAAGTTTGTCATTTTGACCGGTAGGCAAACAGAGTCGACGCCACTGTACCCGAAAGCATAGTCTTCTATGGTTTTGACCCCATCGGGGAATTCAACATGGCGCAATGATTTCGTTTCGTAGAATGCTTCGTTTCTTATTGCGATAAGCTGTTTGGGCAGGTGAAGATCGGTGAGTTTGGTGCAACTTCTGCAGGTGTATCTATTGATGGAATTCAAAGCGTCGGAGAAGTGGAGCCTGTAAAGCGACGTGCATCCCTCGAATGTGCTTGCACTGTTATTTACATTATTGCCTTCCGGTGGCAGTTCGGTCACTGTATTTGGCATGATGAACTCTGTGAGCGACGTGCATCGGTAGAATGCCCCGTCGCCTATGGTCTGTAGCTGTGACCCCTCTGCAAACGTTATTTCCTTGAGGCCTGTCTCTGCAAAGGCGTAGCGTCCTATCGACCTGACGGTGGCCGGTATCTCTATGGTGTTTATTTTTGTGCCCCTGTAAGCATACTCTCCTATTGAGGTTGCGCCCTCCGGCAGGTCGGTGCGTATGAGGTTGCGCAGGCCGTTGAAGGCGTTGTCGGGAACAGCATCAAACTTGGCCTCGGCCAGGTCTATCCATACTAAATTCTTCATTTGCTTGATGTTGGCCCAGTCTGTCGAGTTGAGTGTGCCGCTCACCTTGAGCAAACGCACGTCGCCCAGGGTGTTGACCACATACAGCACCTCGACGCCAAGCGAGCCGGGTGTGGTGACGTTGATGTCGATGACGTCGGATGTGAGCTCCATCTTGCGTAGTTTGCTGTAATAAGTGTTTGTGGAATTGGATACTGTGTCAATCCATTGCACGGTGTATGTCCCCGGTTCGAGCAGCATGGTGTATTGGCTCCAGCCCGTCTGGTTGTTTTGTGAGAACACTTGCTTGCCGTTGACGTTGAAGTTGAGATAGTGGTATAGGTTGGAACTCGTGGAGTTGTCTATTCGGTGGACATACTTGTCAAACACAAACATAGATGTCTTGCCTATGGTGAACGTGCCCGTGAGGCATGACGAAGAGTTGTTTTTCTTTACGTTGCCGTTTTGTATGTAGCCGTCCTCTATTGTCCAAGGGTTGTCTTCGTCGTTGGTGAAAGTGATGGGCTCCGAATTGTCTTTGAGCACTACCGACAGAGAGTCGGCCCCGGCCTTTGTTACGACATGCAGATTGTAAGACGCCGAAGCAGCCGCATGCTCTTCTGTCTCGCCGACTCTGGCAGTGATGACGGTGGTGCCGGGGCCTACGAGCGTTACCATGCCGGTGGTCTGGTCGACGGTGGCTACGTCTTTGTCGCTTGACGAGTAGGCTACCTTTGCCGATTCAGGGCAAGTGAGGGTGGGGGCTGTAAATGGCTCGCCTATGGTGGCCGTGGCCTCATTCCGGCTGAAGCCCAGCTGCGGCTTGGGCTTGCCACCGCCGTCTTCGTAGGTTATGCTTATGCTGCCAATTGGAACATTGCCGCTGGAAACGGTAGGATAAATGAACACCGTGTCGGCCGAGCCCGTCCAGACACCATCGGCAAATGTACCGTTCGGAATTGACAGGTTGTCAGTATTGAGGCTCTTGCCTTCTATTGCTACGCGGCTTATGAGCTTGCCGGCGTCAACGCTTATGGCAATGCTCGAATTGGCATATAGCCGCAATTCGTTGCCGGAGTCGTTTCCCCACCAGCGCGTCCTTCCGGAGAGGGTGATGTTTACTTCTCCGTTGATGCACTCGGCGGGGTCGGCATTATATGCCGCACCATTGTCGTTGGTGCTGAGCGGCAGGCCGTAGGCTTCGTCGCCCGTGAAATCGAACGTGACAGTTGTCTCTGCTTTCATGCCGGTGCAGACTGCCATCAGCATGCACAGCAATGCAAGTTGTAATGTCTTTCTCATAATTATGGTGCTTTATAGTTTGTTTCCGAAAAGGTGAAAAGGCTGGCATGGCACAGGAACAAGCGTGGCGCATCCTATGCCTGAAGCGGACGCTTGGGGCCATGACTGACCTGCCGCCATAATGGTATCCATTGCCATGGATGCCATCAACGTTAATGTTGCAGTCTTTCCTTCCTATCAAAATTCTTAAAAGTTCTATTTATTATTTCCCAATTGTATCGTATGTATGTAATCTCTGATATGATTGTAATCCATTTTCCCTGAATAATCAGCAATGCTGCGGGCATTGCTGGATGCACGAAAGTGCATGTCGACGATGTGTGTATGATTTGTGATGCGGCTCTCCTGCCGCCATGAAATGTTCTTAATCCCTGCAAATATAGTTATATTTTTCTATGAATTCAGAGTAAACATGCAAAATGTTTGTCGGTTAAATAAAAATTAACATTTGTCGGCGCTGTGGGGATTGGGTGGTGTTGAGGCTTGCAACGGTCGGTAATTTGCATTAAGTGGAAGGCCGCGCCACTACATGTGGCGCGGCCTTCGTCGTGTGTGGGTATGCTGGTCAGGCTTTCACTTTTTATTTAAACAGTCGTCTATCATCTGCCTCAGCACATGGTAGTGGCCCTTGGTGGCAGCGTCTGAGCTGCGGGCTGCCGTGAGGCGTTCGTGCAGATTGCGCAACATACTGTAGTAGTAGACTTTGGTGTTGTCCGATGCCGAGTCGTACCAACGTGTGGCTTCGGTAACAAACGTGGTCTGAATGTTGCGGCGGTAGGCGCCTACGGCTTTGCCCGTGGCTGTCTCACGAAACGCAATAGTTGTCAAGTCCTTTATGTATTCCTCTGGCTTGTAAGCATTGTCTGCGTACGAATACTTGGCAATGTTGCCTATCTTCGTTGGCGAGAGCAGGTCGGTGACGGCCCTTCTGCCCAAGGGCATTATCAACTCGATTGGCGCGCTGCTGATTCGGCTCACGTAGCTTTCGGCTATGAGCCATGCCGGCTCTGTGAGCACGTTGCGGTCGATGTAGTCGAGCGCGGCCTTTTGTTCGGCCTTGGTCTGCGGGGTGTAGACAGCCCCGGGCTCCTCGATGCTCTTGTATGTGGTGTAAATGCCGCCGATGTTGCGCAGCACATGGCCCTCGTAGCGCATGAATTGGTTGACGACAGCCTGGTGGATGTCTTTGAGGTTGTCGTTGAGGTCGCCTTCTTCAGCAGTCCATTGCGGCAGCGCCTTGACAATTCTCTTCAGGTTCTTTATGCCGTATTCGCTTGCACGGACGGCGTTGTCGCCCAGGTCTTCGCTTTGGGCGCGCGGGTCGTTGTCGTAGCCTTCGCCACCAAACCAATAGCGGCGGCCTTTCTTGAGCTGCTCAATGGTTTTGCGGTTTAGCACGAGGCGGTCTTCCTCTTCGTCTTTAGTGTCGAATATTGGTTTGTAACCCCACTCAATGGCCCATTTGTCGTAGTCGTTGATGCGGGGAAACAGGCCCGCGCGGCCTATGTTGTCTTCGGGTTGCGCCACGTAGTTGAAGCGGGCGTAGTCCATTATCGACGCCGTGTGGCCGTGTTTCTCAACCCATTCTTTGTTGCGCAGGCTGTCAACGGGAGTAGCGTTGCTGGCTCCCATGTTGTGGCGCAAGCCGAGCGTGTGGCCAATCTCGTGCGAACTGACAAAGCGTATGAGCTGCCCCATGAGCTCGTCGTCGAAAGTCATCTTGCGCGCCGTGCTGTCCGAGCAGCCCGCCTGAATCATGTACCAGTCGTGAACCAGCTTCATCACGTTGTGGTACCAGCCCACATGGCTCTCAAGTATTTCGCCGCTGCGCGGGTCGTTGACGTGTGGGCCGTAGGCGTTGCTGATGGGTGAGGCAAGGTAACGGATGACAGAAAAGCGTGCATCCTCCATGCTCATGGTCGAATCGTCGGGCCATTCCTTGGCTGTGATTGCATTTTTGAAACCGGCTTGCTCGAAGGCGGCGTTCCAGTCGTTGACGCCTTGTATGAGGTAGGGGCGCCATTGCTTGGGTGTGGCGGGGTCGATGTAGTATACAATCTGTTTCTTCGGCTCCACCAGTTCGCCACGTTTCATCTTCTCTATGTCTTCGTCGCGTGGCTCAAGGCGCCAGCGGCAGATGAAACTTTTGCGCTTCACGCTCTGCTGGTCGTCGGTGTAAGGCTCGAAGTAGTTGACGAAGTATCCTACGCGCGGGTCAAACAGGCGCTTGCGCATGGGGTCTTTGGGGAGCATTACAAACGACGTGTTCATCTCGAACGTGACCACTCCGGCAGTCTGTCCGGCCGGCGAGGTGCCGTTTTCTTTGCTGTTGTATGTGCGTATGGTCTTTACCTCGGTGTTGATGGGGTATGTGTTTATTGCCTTGATAAACGAGCGGTCGGTGTTCATGGCACTCAGGCCCAGGCGCTTCTTTGTGTTGTTGTCTATGCCTACGGCAATGTTTTCTTTGTTGAACAGTCGGCTTATCTCAACTTTGTAAGATGCGTTCTTGGCCGAATCTCGTTTTGTCGATTCTATCTTGAATGACTCTACAATGGGGTCTTGGGCACTTGCCTTCACGGCGCGGGCAATTGACTGGGTGCTGTCGGCTGCAGAGAGGTATATCAGCGACCTCAGCAACAGGTTGCCGTTATTGGCGTTCTCCCAGTAAAAAGTCTGTTCGTTTACTTCTTCTCCGCCATATAAGCCTATGCCGGAAGGAGTGGAAACATAGCGTGTTATTGCCAGGAACGGACGGCCCATTAGTGAGTCGGGCACTAAGAGAAACCACTTGTCGCCTTCTTTCTGCACGCTGAAAAGCCCTTGGGTTACCGGGGCTTCTTTCTTTTCTGTTTTGTCGTCCTTCTTCTTTTTCTTCTTGGCCTCGGCTGGCTGGCCAAGTATCATGGCCATGGCCATGAGGAATATCACTCTTTTCATGCTTTTGTTTGTTTCGTTTTCTGTTGTTCTATATATTCGATAAGTCCGTCGCACGCGTCTTCCAATAGCTCTATCACCAGTTCGAAGCCATTGTCGCCGCCATAATACGGGTCGGGAACAGATTGTATGCCGGGATGCTCACGCAAGAATTGAGACATGCGTACCACCTTCTGGCGCTCTGTTTCGGTGGATGCCTTGGAAACGATGGCTGAATGGTTTTCGGCATCCATGGTCACAATATAATCAAACCGGTTGAAGTCTTTCTCGTTGAACTGTCGCGCTCTGCTGTCGAAGGTGTAGCCGTGGGCTGCCCCGTGTCGGCGCATCCTTATGTCGGGCAATTGTCCTACGTGCCAATTGCCTATGCCGGCAGAGTCGACTAAGTATTTGTCTGATAGTCCGCGGTCTTCAAGTTTTTTCTTCATTATGCCTTCGGCAGCCGGAGACCGGCAGATGTTGCCCAGGCAAATGAACAGGATGGATTCTGGTTTTGTCTTTGTTTTGAGTTCGGTCATATTTATTTATGCATATGTTTAAGGTGCAAAGTTAATAAAAATGAATGGGAATGTGTCTGTTTTGATTATCAAAATGCATATCATTATTTGTGCGTCAGAGGCATGTTGCATTCAAAACGTATGTGTTTTTCGGCAAATGGATGCAGTCGGTTGATATGATGCATAGTTGGTTGGGCTTGCAAGCGGGTGGATGTATGTGGGCGCCTCCACTTCCGCTATTGGCAAGCCATGATGGAATGAACATATAAACCAAAACAAGCGTATAATGAAAAATATAGAGATAGTTGTCAACGGCAAGGCGTACCCATGCAGGCAGACCATGGGCGCCATGCTCCGCTTCAAGCGCGAAACGGGCAAGGAGGTCACCGAGATGTCTGGTGGCTTGTCCGACGCGTGCGCCTACCTGTATTGCTGCACCGTGTCGGCGTGCAAGGCCGACGGCGTGGAGTTCTCCATGTCGCTGATGGAGTTTGCCGACAGCATTGCGCCCGACGACGTCGGGGGGTGGGTTGAGGCTGTGAACGCCACGGCGGCCAACGCCCCCGGTGATGATGGCGACGGTGAAAAAAAAAGTTAGGCATACTTGAATTGTTGGGCGTGGCCGTTGGCAACATCGGCCTGCCCTACAATGACTTTTGCAGGCTCACGCCCGAGGAGTTCGGCCATGTCTACGAGGCATACAGCAGTCAGCGCGAGGCCGACCGCAAGGACAGCTGGGAGCGCGCCCGCCTCATGACCACGATAATGATACAGCCGCACCTTAAAAAGAAACTGACGCCGCAACAGCTGTTGCCGCTACCGTGGGATGCGCAACGGGCTCACAAGGCCAACAATCCGCAGCCCACTGCCGCCGAGAGCAAGGAAAGGTTTGAGGAGATGCTGAGAAGAACGGGGGAGGGGTAAGACGAGGTGGAGTTACTTATATTTTTCCGGGTTTATTTTTCTGTCCAGTTCGTTGTCTGAAGCCTTTAAAAAGGCAATGAAACAAACTGAGAAAAAGAATATTGGTAAGCTGTCATTAATGAAACCAGAGGGTATTATGGCCACAAATGAAATTATTGAGATAAGTAACGGAGTATAGGAGAATTCTTTCTTTGGTGTCTTGCCGTCATCAACAATCTCGCAGCTGATTTCAATCTTGATTTCCTTTGGCTTGTTTGTAACCTCATCCTTTGGCTTGTTGGTAATCTCTTTCGTCTCCATGTCAATTCAGTGTTTAGGTTTTTGCAAATATACAAATAAAATGCGTAAAAGTGGCATTAAATCGTTAAAAGTATGAGCAAAGAAATAAAATTTAACGTTCGGCTAAACGTCGACGGCAAGGAGCAACTGGTAACCGCCGCAATGTCGGCGGAAGAACTGGGTAGAAACCTTGAAGAGGCGAAAGGCAAAGCAGGGCAAGTGCGTGATGCTTTGGTGACGTTTACACAGTCTGTTCAAAAAATGCAATATCTTGCCAATGCCGTCTCTCAGGTTACAGACCTGCTAAATGCCCTTACGGCAGACAGCCGCAAGTTTGACGACGCCATGAAAGCGGCCAACACCATGGCGGGCAAGAATGCCGAGGGTTTTGGCAGGCTCAAAGACCAAGTGGCGGAGCTGGGCAAGACAATCCCCCTGACGCGCGACCAGCTGGCCAACGGCCTCTACCAAGTAATCAGCAACGGAGTGCCCGAAGACAACTGGATAGAGTACTTGGAAAAGTCGGCCAAGGCGTCGGTCGGCGGCATTGCCGACGTGGGCGAGGTGGTCAAAGTTACTTCTACGCTCATCAAGAACTACGGCAAGGACTGGAGCGACGCCGGGAGCATACAAGACAAGATACAGCTTGCCGCCAAGAACGGCGTAACATCGTTTGAGCAGCTGGCGCAAGCCCTGCCGCGCGTAGGCGGCAACGCCGCCACCTTGGGCGTGGAGCTGGATGAGCTCCTGGCCACCTTTGCCACGCTTACGGGGGTGAGCGGCAACACCAGCGAAGTGGCAACGCAGATGGCGGCTGTGTTCACTGCGCTTGTCAAGCCGTCGAGCGAGGCCGCCGACATGGCAGAGAAGATGGGCATCACGTTCAATGCTGCATCCATCAAGGCCGCAGGCGGGCTTCAAAGTTTCCTTGAGCAGCTCGACAAGAGCGTAAAGACCTACGCGCGCTCAAGCGGCATGCTTGAGCAGGAGGTTTACGGCAAGCTGTTTGGGTCGGCCGAGAGCTTGCGCGCCATAGGGCCGCTGACGGGCAATCTCGCCGAGACGTTTGCCAAGAACACCGAATCAATGAAAAACAGCGCGGGCACCATAGAAGACGCTTTCGGGCAGATGGCCGACACGGGTGAAGCGAGGCTGCAGCGTCTACAGAATGCGTTTAGTGGCGTAACCGATTGGATTGCGGATGGTGTCAGCAGCATGCAGCCGCTTTTAACTTTCGTGTCACAATTGAGTATGACCTTTGTCTCTGTGGCTACACTCTACAAAGAACTAAAGGGGCTTAACATCGCTTTGATAGTGGCCAAGGTGCGCGCAAAGGCGTTGAGTGGCGCGATGCTGCTTTGCGGCCTCAGCGGCACGCGGGCGGCGGCCGGCGTAAGGGTGCTGGGCGCGGCATTGAAGACAGGCGCATATTCGGCCACGGCCCTCAAGATAGCCCTGAAGGGGCTTATGATAACCACCGTGGTGGGCGTGGCCGTGGTGGCATTGACATCGCTGCTGGAGCACCTTGTGGGCAAGATGGGCGAGGCATCGGATAAAGCCAACGAGCTCAGCGAGGCCGAAGACGCCTACAAGAGCGCGGCGGCAAACGCAAAGGTGGAGATAGACAAAGAAGCCAGGTCGCTGGCCGACCTCATCAAGGCCAAGAAGGACACTGCCGACGCGGTGGGCCACCTCAACGACACCTACGGCGACTTGTTCGGCCGCCACAAGACTGCGGCTGAATGGTATGACGTGCTAACAAGCAAAAGCCGGGCCTACGTCAAGCAAATTGGGTATGAGGCACAGGCAAAGGTGCTGGCTACAAAGCTGGCGGAAAAGCAAATCGAGCTCGAAGGCAATTTCGCCAAGCGCCGCGAGCTGTGGGCGAAAGGAAAGGCGCGTAAGGTTACGTATAACCCATTGACCAAGAGCTATGACACACAGCAGGATTCCAAGGAATATGCCGACCTGAAGGACAGCGCAAGGGGGTTGATACCCGAGATACAGGAATTGCAGCAGCAACTGGATATTGTGCATGTCAAGATGGGGGAGCTTCGCGGGGAGATGGCTGTCGGCGTTGGCGGCGAGGCGTTGACAATAGACAAGATGGACTGGCAGCAAGTGGCAGACGCCATAGCAAAGACGGAGCAGAAGCTGAAACTTACGACCGACACCAAAGAGATAGCAAAGCTAAAGGCATACAACGAGCAGTTGCACGCGCGCAAAAAGGCACTCGACCGGCTGACGGGGCTCGGCACCGGCGGGCACGCCACCCCCAAGTCCGCGCCACAGCCAACGAAAGCCGCCCCCGCCGTCGAGGGCAGCATGGACTGGTACGAGCAGCGGCTGGCTGAATTGCGCAAGCAGCTGCGCGCCGCCGCCGACGAAGAGACGGCAAGGGCCCTGCAGGCCGACTACAAGGCCACGGAGCAGGAATACGCCGACTTGAAGGTGAGCATAGGCGTTGAGGCTCCCGACAAGGCCGAGACAGACACCGCGCTCGACAAGCTGCGCGACGAGCTCAGGGCCGCACAGCGCGAGTTTGACGACGCCGTGACCGTAGAGGCCAAGGTTGAGGCGTCGGCCAAGGCAGACGACATACAGGCCCGCATAGACGAGGCCACGCGCGGGCAGCTGACCATCGGGGCCGATGTGGAGCCGTCGTACATAGCCAAGGGCAGCGCCGCCGACCTCCGCCAGAGCTACCAGAACGCGCAGGCCCGCGCCACCCGCATACAGCAAGACTACGAGATAGGGCTGATAGACAAGGACAAGGCCCTTGCAGACATAGCGGAGATAAACCTCGCGCTTGAGAAACTTGGCGACAATGGCATGAAGCCCATAGAGATAGGCGTGATGGGCGAAGACGCAGACAAGGCCGGCGAGAGCCTGCAGGAGGCCACCGCTGCCATAGGCTCCATGGGGCAGGCCCTCTCGGGGCTTGGCGGGGCCATTGAGATGCCCGAGCTCAACATCGCCGGCACGGTGGCTCAGGCCGTGGCCACCATGGCGCTGGGCTATGCCAAGGCCACCTCTACGGCGGGCAAGGCGAGCCCGTGGGAGTGGGTGGCCTTTGCGGCCACGGGCCTGGCACAGCTCACGGCCATGATAGCGAGCGTGAGGCAGGCCACGGCCTTTGCCACGGGCGGCATAGTGGGCGGCGGCTCGCCGTCGGGCGACAGGAAGTTCGTGCGCGTGAACAGCGGCGAGATGATACTCAACAAGACCCAGCAGGCGCGCCTGTTCGGCTTGGTGAGCGGCAGCCTCAGGTGCCTGCCATCGGCCGAGGTGCGCCCCACGGTCGCCATGGGCGACATATCCGGCATCGTAGAGCCCGCCGTGACCAATGTGAACGTAAGCCTGGGCCTCGACGCCCGCAAGATGGTCCGGGTGATTCATGAGACAAAGACGGTGGCCGGAAAGAGCGGCCGCAAGTACAGTTGAACCCCAAAAGCAAATGCAGATGAAGATACACGGAAGTTTCATCAACCGGCTTGGCGACACGGTGGCCGTAGAGATAACCACCCGCACCGGCGGCGCGGCCGACATGGAGATAGGCACCGAGGAGGCCGGGCTGTGGTTTGACGCCGATGCCCCGGTGGCCATCAGGGCCGAGGCCAACGGCACCGACGACGTGCTGCTGCGCCACTCGTGCACCATACGGCTGCTCTCGCGCAGCTTCGTGCCCTCGCTGTTCTGCGCGTCGTGCCTCGACGCCGTGGTTATGGTGAGCAGCAATGGCCGCTGTGTGTTCGCGGGCTACATAGAGCCCATGGCCTACTCGCAGCCGTTTGCCGAGGCCCTCGACACGCTTGAGATAAACTGCATCGACGCGCTCTCAGCCCTGCAGTATTTCCGCTACGGCGGCGCTGGCTCGCCGGACGTATCGTTCGAGGCCCTGAAACGGGCCGCGCGGCAGCGCAGTTTCGCCCATGTCATAAAGGCCGCCATCGGGGGCGTCGCGGCGGGCTTGGGCGGGGGCGTGCGCCTGCTCTACGACGGCAGCCGGGCCATTGGCTCCGACACAGGGGCGGGCGTGCTCTCGCGGCTGGCGGTGAGCGAGCTGCTGTTCCTGGGCGACACCGAGGACGACGCCTGGGGCATGGACGAAGTAGTAAGCGAGACGCTGCGATACCTCGACCTGCACATAGTGCAGCAGGGCACCGACTTCCTCGTCTTCTCGTGGCAGACGCTGAAGGCGGGCGGCGGCGAGCGCACCATCGCATGGCACGACCTCGGCGGCGGCAGCCCGCTGGCCACCACCCACCGCACCCACGCCATCACCGCCGCCACGGCGTGGGGCACGTCGGCGCAGGTGAGCATAGGCGAGGTGTTCAGCCAGGTGCTGCTCACGTGCAAGACCACCGGCGACGGGCGCATCATAGAGAGCCCGCTCGACAGCAAGGCGATGGCCCCCGCATACCCCCGCCGCCAGAAGTACATGACCACCTACAGGAGCGGGGGCGAGGGCTCGACGGCGCTCACGGCCTTCCGCGCCATGCTCATGGGCAAGGGCACAGAATACGACGCGGCCAAGGTGACGGAGTGGTACGTGCAGGTGATGGACGCGCCCTCCTGGACTTTCTACACCTACGACGGCGGCCGCTCCGACATGATGGGGCTCACGGCCGACGGCCGCCACCAGGAGCGCGTGGCCCAGCGGCTCGGCCGCGCGCCCGGGGCGGCGCTGCTGTCGGTAGGGCAGTGCGCCGTCGACGTGGCGGGCAAGGACAACTCGCCCACGTCGCCCTCCATGTCGGCGTGGCTGGTGCTGAGCACCCCGCTGTCGAGCCCCGGCGTCACTGGCGAGGCCCGGGCGGCCGCCGACATGTCGCTCGCGCTGCGGGCGTGCGTGCCCATGGCCGAGTATGCGGGCAACGTGGGCGGTGGCGCGTTCTCTCCGTCCGACGACGCCGTGACCAACTACATTGTGATAACGGGCCGGGTGACGCTGGTGCCCCGGCGTTCGGTGCCCGAGTGGGGCACGCTGCAGGAGGGCATCGACAAGTTCAGCCCTCAGGGCCCTGCATACCCCGACGCCTGGAAAGCCCGCTGGATGGGCAAGACCGTGGGCGGCTCTTACTTCACGCGCCGCTTCTGGGCGGCTGAGACCCCGGCCGACGAGCCCTCCGACGACCCGGGCGGCGCCTACGGCTTCTACCCGTGCGACGAGGCTTGCGGCAAGCTCTACGAGTTCCGCTACAGCTCCATAGGGCAGAGCAAGGACAACATATCGAAGGTGGGCGTGCTGTGCTGCATGCTCACCATCGGCGGAAAGTGCCTGGTGGAGAAAGGCGGCACAGGGCAGCCGGGCGACTTCGAGTGGCGCGACTACCGTCCGCGCAAGGCGTGCGGCAGCGACGAGGAGTATTACCGCCAGTCGTTCACCATAGGCATCGACCCGAAGATAGGCGACAGGCTGATAGGGTCGGAGTTCAGCGTGCAGGACAACAACTTCAGCCTGGGCATCGACGCGCGCGGCACGTGCATCCCCATGAGGCGCTCCGACGGGCTCAACGGCTCGGTGCGCTTCACCATACTCGGCCCGGTGAACACTATGTGGAAGGACACGCGCGTGAGCCGCGAGCCCGACTTCTGGCACCACACGGAGTGGGCCGAGAGCAGCGTTTGCCTGCTGGCCCACACCTCGGCCATAGTGGTTAAGGACTTGGAGATAAGGGTTGAGAGCGACGCCCGGGGCGGCACCACCGCCGACGGCGACATAGTGTACATGAGCGAGGCGCGGGGCGGGTTTGCAAACCGCAAGGACGACGTGGAGCTGCGCATACACTCGGCCCTGACGGCCCGCGAGTGCGAGGAGATGGGCGTGGCCAACGGCGCGCTGCTCTCGGTGGCTGTTGACACGGCCACGGGCGTGGGGGCCACCACCTTGCGCGACGTGGCCACCGGGCGCGAGGGCAAGCCCGAGCAGCTGTATGTAGACGCGTGCCACGAGGAGAACAGCGAGCCGCGCCTGCTGCTGGAGCAGGAGGTGGACGACGCTGGCTGCACGGCCTCGATGTTCGACCGCTACGTGCACCCGGCCATAGGCAGCGAAATGTATGTGCTCGGCATAGACCGCGACCTGATGGGCGCCACGGCCGGGCTGAAACTGAAATCGATGAGCCAATGATAGACGTAAAGACCATAATCAAGCCCAAGGGGGCGGCCAACGGCGCTGCGCCCACGGGGGCGGCACCGGCGGGCAGGGCGGTGCGAACAGCCGACGAGGCACTGCACGCCGCGCACGCCGACCGCGCAGGAAAGGCCGGCCGGGCAGACAGCGCTGCCTACGCCGACAAGGCTGGCGACGCACAGACGGCGCGGTGGGCGGCCGTGGCCGACGCCGTGAGCGACGCCGTGCGCGGCGAGTTCCTCAGCAGCAAGGCCGACGACGCGGCCGAGGGCATTATAACCTTCCTTAAGGGGCTGCTGCTGGGCGACGGCACGCGCGGCATCGACGCCGACGGCAACGCCACGCTGGGCGGCGTGACGGCCGAGGCTGCCGACATTGCCCGTGCGGCCATACGGCGCATGACGTCGGACGTGGCCTTTGAGCGGCTGGCCACCTTTGCCCGTGGGCTCGTGGCCACCATGATTGAAAGCCCCGGCTATGAGGCGGGGGCAAGGGGCTTCGGGCTGCACAAGACCGAGGGCGGCCGCTACCGCCTGGAGGTAGACGAGCTGCTGGTGCGCGTAAAGGCGATGTTCGACGAGCTGGAGGTGCGCCGCCTGTCGTACAGCGGCGGTTGCATGGTGCTCAGCGCGGCTGCCTCGCGAATATGCCGCGTCAGGCCTCTGCGCCACGGCGAGGGGGCCGGGCCCTATGCCTGGCGGTGCTACTTTGCCAAGGACGACGGCACCATGCGCACGCGCAACTGGTGGCGCGTGGGCGACCAGGCCAAGTGCCAGACGATGAACATCGACGGGCCCGAGGCGGCCCGGGCGCGCCTGCTGGCACTCGGCGACCGCCCCGTGTCGGCCGACGGCGACGGCACGCCGCTGGGCTGGCGCGCGCCGCGCACGGGCAACGCGGGCAACCGCTACTACTGGCGGCTGGTGACGGCCGTGGGCACGGAGACGCTTGACGACGGGCGCGAATACGACTGGGTGGAGCTGTCCAACGAGAGGGCGGTGACGCTGGCCGGCGCCGACGGCGGGTCGGTGGATTGCGTGGGCTACGACACCACCTTCGACGGTGGCGACGCCGACGGCATGAAATGGCACGCCGACGCCAACGACGCGCCCATGGCGGGCGACGAGATAGTGCAGCAGGGCAGCCAGACCGACCCCGGGCGGCAGCACCTGATACTGCTTTCGGCCGTGGGCGAGCGCGCCCCCTCGATAGAGGAGTATGCCGGCGTGGGCCGCTCAGACGGCCCCGGGCCCTACAGCCTGACGGGCCGCTGCATGACGTCGATGTCGCCTCGCTCGGGCAACGTGTTCCGTGCGCGCCGCTTCGAGATAGAGACCGACGGCGGGGCGGTGCGCGTGCCGTGCCACCGTGGCGCGTGGCAGGCGGGCATCCATTACTCCTACTACGACCAGGTGGGCCACGCGGGCGGCCTGTGGCTGTGCGTGGCCCCGGGCGGCACCGAGAGTGAGCCCGGCCACGGCGGCGGGTGGGAGCAGCAGGTGGCCCCGGGCAAGGACGGCACGCCCGGCCGCGACGGGGCCGACAACGCCGTGAGGGCATGGCTCTCGCCGGTGAGCCTCGTGGCCACGGAGACCGCCCCGGGCGTGTTCGAGCTGTCGGAGAGCGTCCTGGCGCTCAACGTTGTGCGCGGCACCGGCGATGACATCACGGGCGAGTGCCGCCTGGTGTCGGCTCGGGGCATGGGGTGCACGGCGTCAGTAGACGGCGTCGACACTGTGGAGGTGACCGGCGCGACGGGCGACGGCGGCACCATTGCCGTGGTGGCGGGCGTGGCACTGCCCGGGGGCGGGGTGGTGGAGTGCCGGGCCGACTATGCCATAAACCGCCTGGGCACGTTCCGCGAGACGATAGAGAACGACGTGAAGCGTCAGGTGGCGCAGCGCGAGTTTGCATATTCCGACGCCTACGGGAGGCAGCACACCGTGGCGGGCATGTCGGCGGTGGCCCAGAGCGCCGAGCAGGTGAGGCAGGAGGTGTGGCGGCGGCAGCCCGCGGGCAGCGTGGTGGCCAACGGCACGTTTGCCGACGGGCTGGAGCGGTGGAGCGTCGAGGGCGGCGTCGTGGCCGCTTGGTGGCAGGGCGTGCCCTGTGCGAGGCTCACGCCCGCCGGTGCGGCCACGGCCCTGCACCAGTCGGCCGCCGACATGGCTTGCGACTGGGGCTCGCTGGGCGTTGGCAAGGACGGCGTGCCGCTGAGGGCGCGCGTGTCTATGCGCGTGGCCACAGATGGCGGCTGCCGCCTGCGCGTAGGGTTGGAAGGCTCGGGCGTGGATGTTGAGGCCGTGGATGTCGAGGCCGGCGGGTGGCGCACGGTAGCCATTGGCGGCACGGACGGGGTGGCCTTGCGCCGTGCCCCGGGCGAGCTCGTGGTGGCATTGGAGCGGGGCGAGTGCCGCGTGACCGACATACAGGTGGTGCCCGACGTGGCCGTGATGGTGGGCACGAGGCTCACGCAGACAGCCGACGGCATAGCCATGCTCGTTGGCGGCATGGCCAAAGGGCTGCAAGCCACCGGCATCGACATAGCCAACCGTAAGGTGACCGTGACGGCCGACAGCTTCATGGTGAGGAACAACAGGGGCGAGGCCACGGCGGCCGTCGACGCCGACGGCAACCTTGTGGCGGGAAGCCTGAAGGCAGGCGGCAAGGCGGGCGGCAAGGCGAGCGTGGCCATGGGCGTCGACGGCGAGGGCAAGCCCTACCTTGTGGGCACCAACGCCCGTGGCGAGGTGGTTTGGCGGCTCGACGGCAACGGCTACGTGAACTCCACGCCCGACGTTGCCATGGCCGTGGCGGGCGGCAGGGCATACTTTGCCAACCGCATGGATGGCGGCTACGACATACGCTATGAGGTTGGGGTGCGCGTCACCAACAGGCAGCTGGCGCAGGTGACGTTCACCCCCGGCGGCCATCTGGGCTGCTACATCCAGAAGTCGCGCACGGAGCAGTCGGCGTGGGTGGCCTTAGCCCAAAAGGAGGCCGTGGCGATAGCCTCGGGGGCGTCGGGCGTGGTGACATTCTCGGGGGCATCCACCGTGGGGGGCTCCCGGGGGGCGGCCCCCGCCGTTCCGTTCGGCAACGGCGACACGCTCGACGTGAGGCTCTGTTACAAGGGAGAGGGCCGTGGCGTGGGCCTGGTGACGTGCGGGCTGGAGGCATGAAAAATTAGAAATCAGAAATGAAAAATAAAACGGCAATGGGGGAATGCTTATGACTGACGATGAGATTCGCGTATACGTTGAGGGCCGTATAAAAGCCCTTACCGACGGTATGGTAGACATTGCGCGGCTTCCGCAGGCAGAGCCCGACGCAGGCACCACGCTCCCGTTCGTAAAGGATGAGCGGTTGGTTGGCGCGCCTGTGGCACGGCTTGGCCCCGGCGAAGACGGCGCCCTGACCATCGCCGAGATAGACGAGGCCACCAAATATTAGGTTTTAAGTATTAAGTATTAACGTTTGACTCTTGACTATTAATTTTTTACTTTTAATTTATTTGTTATGGGAAAGTATCTGGACAAGGAAGGTGTAAAGCACCTTTGGGGAAAAATCAAGGCATTGGTAGACAATGCCAAACGTGACGCCATCAACGCGGCAAGGTACACACTGCCGGCCGCTAACGGCTCGACGCTCGGCGGCGTGAAGAGCGGCGGCGACGTGACGATAACGGGCGGTGTGGTTAGCGTTAACGACGACAGCCACAACCACGTGATAGGCAACGTAGACGGCCTCCAGGCGGCCCTCGACGCCAAGGCCCCGACGGCCAGCCCCACGCTCACCGGCACGCCCAAGGCCCCGACGGCCACGGCCGGCACCAACACCACGCAGATAGCCACCACAGCCTTTGTGCAGTCGGCCATCGGCGGGCTTAAAAAGGGGTTGCCCGGCGGCGTGGCCTCGCTCGACAGCTCAGGCAAGGTGCCCGCGGCGCAACTGCCGGGCTTTGTGGACGACATGCTGGAGTTTGCCGGTACGGTGAGCGGCGTGACCGTGGAGGATAACTTCACCTTGAACGCAGGTGCCGTGGTGGTGTTCAACAAGACGACGGGGAGTTTCGTTGCCAAGGCCACACAGGCCGGCAAGGTGACCTACCACACAGACTGGGGGAACCTGGATGGTTACCCTGACTCCGAGCAATACAGCGACGAGTGGGTCAGTTCAAATGGCAATCATTACGGGCGCAAGGCCGAGGCGGGAAAGATATACGTCGACGTGCTGAGCAACAAGACATACCGTTGGAGCGGTAGCGGCCTGACCGAGATTAGCGCGAGCCTGGCGCTGGGCGAGACCAGCTCGACGGCATATCCCGGCGACAAGGGCAAGGCGGCCTACGCCCACGCCATGGCCAAGGGCAAGGGGTTTGGCACCAACCTGTGGAAGTTTGCTACCAACGCCGAGGGCCACGTGATATCGGCCGCGCTGGTTACCAAGGAAGACATAACCAAGCTGGGCATCCCCGCCACAGACACTCGCTACGGCCTGGCAACGTCGGCGGCAAACGGACTGATGAGCAAGGAGGACAAGGCCAAGCTGGACGGCATCATGAAGTCGGACACCGTGCCCGCAATAGAGCTTATAGACGTCAACAACATGGACGCACTAAGCTTTCCGCAAGTGATAGATGGGACTAAGAGTGCCGTGTACAGGGTAAGGAATAATGGCAAAATAATCGGAACTCTTGAAATGTGGGTATCGTTTGGGGGCAGATATTTTACACAAAGGCTCTTAGGTGATATACCCGCAACGAGTGATGTCGCTGAAGATTTGCTGACTTACAGAATCTTTCCGGGGCTGAGGCCATTGCCTGGTGCCTCGCCGATGCAAGACGCACCGGGTTACTTCTCAATGTTCCGGGTCTGGGGCATAAATGTAGGTGGAGGCTCACTGTTCCCCCAAAACAACTGGAGCCCGTGGTATGACGAGCACCAGTTCCTCACCCGCAATTTCTACACGAGGGACGAGGCCATGACCACGGCCGACATTGATGAGGCCACCAAATCTTGAGTTTCAAGCTTCAACGTTCAACTCTTAGCTTTCAATTCTTGGCATGGGAAAGTATTTGGACAGGGAAGGTGTGAGGCACCTTTGGAAGAAGGCCGTGGGCATGTTCGCCACGAAAGCCACGGCCACCACGTCGGCGGCCGGCCTGATGTCGGCGGAAGACAAGCGGCGCGTCAACGCCGCGCTGCTGTCGCTGGAGCTCCCGGCTGGGGCCGACCTCAACACCATGGTCACGCCCGGCCATTACTACGGGCGTCGGGCCGACGTGGCAAACGCCCCGGCGGGCTTGTCGGGCACCCATTTCGGCATGGCCGTAGTGAGGCTCGGCCCTCCTTCTGTAGCCACGGCCACGGTTCTGCAGGTTGTCAGGGCCGCCAACAAGTATGTGATGGGCACCGTTTACTACCGCGAGGTGGCCTACAACACTTCGCCAGGCAAGTGGTACAAGGTGGACATGTCGAAGATATCGGCAATAGCAACAACTTAAATGTAATTGCATGGAACTGACTACGATAATGGAGATGGCCGCCTCGGCGATAACGGCGGTGGGCGGATGGGAGGTGGTGAGGTACATGCTCAACCGCAAGACCAACCGGCGCAAGGAAGAGGCCGAGGCCGACAACGTTGAGTTTGGCGTGCTGCGTGACGCCATGCTGTTCTTGCAGACGCAACTGAAGGAGAAGGAGCAGCGGTTTGCGGAGCAGAACGAGGTGGTGAGGAGGCTCAATGCCGACGTGCTCGAGGCGACCCGCCAGAAGGCGCAACTGGAGCTGGAGCTGCACCGATACAGGTGCGTGGTGAGGAACTGCGCTCACAGAGACCCGCAAAACGGCTATTAGCAATCCATGGTTCTTAACTCTTAATTCTTAATTCTTAATTCTTAATCTTTAACTTATGCGTAAGATAAACGAGATAATAGTGCATTGCACGGCCACGCCCGAGGGCAAGGACTTCAGCGTGGCAGACATTGACAGGTGGCACAGGGCGCGCGGCTTTGACGGCATAGGCTACCACTACGTGGTCTGCCGTGACGGCAGCGTACACAAGGGGCGCGACGTGGCCAAGAGCGGCGCCCACTGCAAGGGGCACAACGCTGGCAGCATAGGCGTTTGCTACGTGGGCGGCATGACCGCCGACGGGAAGACGCCCAAGGACACCCGCACGGAGGCGCAGAGGGCCGCTCTGCGCGCTTTGGTGGAGCGGCTGAGGCGTGAGCACCCGGGGGCAAGCGTTCACGGGCACAACGAGTATTCAAGCAAGGCGTGCCCCTGCTTCAACGTACAAACGGAGCTGTAGCCTATGAGACTGTTGGCATTGATGGCGTGCGCCCTGCTGATGGCGGGGTGCGCCACTACAAGGAATGAGGCCTACCGGGCGCGGCATGATGTGACACACACCGCCGCGCACCGTCATGACAGCACGATGAGAACGGCAACGCTGCGCGACAGCGTATATTTCCGCGACAGCATCAGCATAGTGCAGAAGGGCGACACCGTCACCAAGTATGTTGAGCGAACCCGATACAGGCTGTCGGCACGGGCCGACACCGTTTTTCGCTACCGCCTGCGCACCGACACACTGGTGGTGGTACGCTCCGACAGCGTCGTTGTGCATCGGCCCGTACATGCCGGAAAGCGGCTGCGGTGGTATGACAACTGCTTTGCATATATCGGCCGCCTGTGCTGCATCGCGGCCATCCTGTGGGCTATTTTCATTTACCTGAGGCGGAAAGCCTGATTCCTTTTTTCATGGCCGGAACCGCACCAACCCGCGAGGGCCGGTGCGGTTCCGGCTTATCCCACAGTGCTCAATACGTATTCTATCAGCTTGAAGTTGGCCTCGTTTATGGCGGTGAAGTCCTTTTTTATGTAGAGGTCTGTGATTTTCATTGACGGCTCTACGTGGTTGAGCATGTCGTTGACTACGTACTTGCTAATCCCCACGTTGTTTACGGCGATTGTCGCCATGGAGTGGCGTGCGGCGTAAAACTGCAAGCCTTCTATGCCAAGCTCCGCGCCTATTTCCTTGAGCCCGATGTTAACCGCCCTGTTGAAGTCGCTCGCAGACGAATATCTCTTGTGGAAGTTGAACACGCGCCTCCTTCCGCCCCTGTATTTTTCCACGAGTGCCTTTATGCATGGATGCACGCGCACGGATATTTCGGCATTGTCGGCCCGTCGGTCTTTCGTCTTTGTCCTTTCGTACGTGATGTATTCCCCGTCGTAATCAGTGGCGTTGAACAAGTCCACCGAGTTCATGCCCATGAGGAAGAACGAAAGCACGAAACAGTCCTTTGCCATGTCACGGCGGCACACGTCGCCTTTGCGTGTAGCGCTGTTTAGGTATGGCAGCATCATTATGCTTGTTATTTCGTCGACAGTCAGCGCTCGCTTTTCAGCCACGTTTTGCCTTGGCGGGGTGTACTTTTTCAAAGAGTGCTTGATTACAATCACGCCGTTGTCCTCATCGTTGTAATAATCGCGTGCGTCGTTGAACATCTTGGCGATGCAATTGGTGTACAGCGACCGCGCGCGCATTTTCCCTGCAAGTGAATCCTCAAATGCTTTCATGCTGTTTGCCGTGATGTCGGAAAACAGCACGTCGTCCTTCTTGAGGAACGCCTTCAGCGCGTTTACCGCCGTCTGGTAGTTCTTGCAGCCCTTTATCTTCGTTTCCGAAATCCATTTGTCGGCGTAAGCCGTGAACGTCATGTTGTTATCATACTTTTTCGTGAGCTGCTTTGCAAGCTCATCGATGTTCCAGTCGTTAAACTCCAGGTTAAGGGCGGTCGCCCGTTGCCGGTATGTCCTTATCAGCTCTTCCCCATGGTCTAATATCTGTGCGTTCTTGATTTTGAACGATGGCGTCAGGTCTTTCTTTGATGCGGTCATGGAAGTAGGCAGGAACTTTCTTTTGCGCTTGTATACCATCTGCACGAATACCGCCCATGTCTTGTCGGCTTTCATCTTTTCTTTTCGTACCATCAATTTAAAGGTAATCATAGGCTTTTGTTGTTTGGGTGCAACATAGGTGCAACATAGGTGCAACATTTTCATTTATTAGTGGGTTTTTCCGCCTACTTGTAGCCACTATGCCGTAGAACAAAAACAAGCGGAAAACCCTGTGAATCAAGGTTTTCCGCTTGTTTTGTGGGAGGGTGGAGGGTGGGGCTCGAACCCACGACATTCAGAACCACAATCTGACGCTCTAACCAACTGAACTACATCCACCGTGTTGTTTGCTTGAAAGCGAGTGCAAAGGTACGTGATTTATTTTAAATGACCAAATAAATCACGTACTTTTTTTGCATTTTTCTTATTTTGCGGGTTGTGCAGGAGCTTTAGGGGCTGCTGCGGGTGCATTTTGCTGTGCTCCGTTTGTTGCCGGTGCAGCTTCTTTGGTTTGGCTTGCACCGAATCCCGGCAGGTTGTTGGGATTGGTTGTCGGATTCTCCACTCCTTCCATTACAGATGTGTCTGTCAGGGCTTTGGGTGCTACGTAAGCGCAGGCGATGCTTATGACCACCATTGCAACAGCGAGGCCCCAAGTAGTCTTCTCGATGAAGTCTGTTGTCTTGCGTACTCCTCCGATCTGGTTGTAAGAGGCGAAGTTCGACGAAAGTCCTCCACCTTTAGATTCTTGTATCAGCACGATGCCAATCATAAGCAGTGCTGCCACGCAGATAAGAATTACTAAAACTGTGTACATTTTTAATTTATTTTTTATTGTTGTTTATTATCAATTTGTTCAAGAAGCGTATTTGGTCTGCAAAGTAAGCATTTTTTTTTGGATAATTCAAGCTTAAGCGCTGAATAATTTCCAATGCTTTTGAATATCGGCCTTGTTTTATGTAAATACGGGCTAAAGTTTCGGTGAAGTAGCCCTCGTCATTGTCTTTTCCGCTATCGTTGTCGTTGTTGTCTATTTCCGGCACGAATTGTGGTGTTTCTTTCAGGACAATCTTACCGCCATCGTTGTTTATGAAGCTGTCAATCAGGTTTTGGCCTTTCAGTTTCAATGGTTCCGGGTCGCTTTCGCTGCCGTCGCCGTCTTCGCTTTCCAAGAGGTAGGCCACATAATCGACGGCGGCGTCGGCCGGTGTAGGCCTTCGTTTCTTTTTCTCTTTCTTTTCCTCTTCTTCCTCTTTCGGTATCGACTCAAGGAAATTGTCGATGAGCGAAATCGTCCTGTTGTCTTTGCCTGTGGCCGTCTCTTTCGACTGTTCGGTGTTTTGCTGTACTTTGATTTTATAATGTGCGGCTTCCACCAACTGGAATATCACTGTGCGGTCGGTGATGTATATTGCGGCCCGGCGCAACTCTTCATCGAACGAAGGGTCGTGCAGCAGGTACAGGTTTTGCAGCATCAGCAGCCTTGCTGTCTGGAAATATGGATACAGGGCCAGCATGGATCTTAACTCGTACAGGGTGTCCCTGTCGAGTCGTTCCGGATGGTTGATCAGCTCTGTCAGTTCCATTTGCTTACCAATTGGCTACTGTTGCGTTGAAAATCTGGTCTGTAATCTCTTCCACCATTTGTGTCACCAACTCTTCTTGCACGGAGTTGAGCGTCTGGGTGTTGTCGTAAGTGGCGGTTGCGGTAAACTGCCTCTCGAAGTCTTCCGAGTGGTTGGCGTTGTTTGTAAAGCGCACGTTGACCGTCATCGACAATTCTGTTTGTGCTGAGAATCCCTCGCTCGACACTGCCTTGTTGCGTTGGTCATACCTGGTTATCTCTCCTTCTATCTTCATGTCGCCATCTCTCCTTACCTGTATCAGTTTGGTATGGTTGGCATAAAGATCCTTTAGCTGGTTGTTGAATATGCTGGCCATCGGGCCCCACACGTAGCTGGCCCGTATGGGGAAGTCGGCTATCTGTATCGTTTTCGTTTTCGTGTAATCGATGCTTGCACCGTTGAACTTATATGATATGGAGCATGCCAACAGCATGGTTGCCATGGCGCACGTAATCGCCGCTTCTGTGCAGCGGCGCAACCATGGTTTGCCGGTGTTTGCTTTTGTGTATTCCCGTATGGTCTTTTTCATTTGCTTTGTGTGGTTGGAGACGTCTGTTGGTTGCCGTGGCTGTTGTTGCCGTCGGTTATTCAAGTCCGTATTGCTTTATCCTGCGGTATAGTGTGCGGTCTGATATTCCCAGTTCCGATGCAGCTTTCTTCCTGTTGCCGCCGTTGCGTTCCAGGGCTTTTTCGAGCATTTGCCTGCCAATGTCGTTCAGGTTCAGGTTTTCGGGTTCGACATATTCTTCGGCTATCGCGTCTTCGGCCATGGTCTTTGGCTGTTGCTGTATCACTATCGGCCTTTGCTGCAGGGCCGTGCGGTTGTCTATCGGCAGCTTGCTGTCGTCGTTTTGCATTATGTGGCTCCCCTTCATCTCGTCGAGCTGCTTCTTGAGTATGCTCATGTCTTGCCGCAGGTTGTTGACGTTGCCTTGCAATTCGAAAAGTATCTTGTATAGGATTTCCCTTTCCGTCTCGAAGCTATGCTCGTTGTTGCCCGGTATCTTTGCCAGTTGTGTGCTTTCCTGGTCCTGGGGTATGAAGTTGGCCAGTATGTCGGCGGTGACAACCCGCTCCGGGCAAAGGATGGATATTTGCTCGGTTATGTTTTTCAGCTGCCTCACGTTTCCCGGCCACTTGTATTTCATCAGCATCCGTTTGGCGTCGTCTGTCAGGGTGACTTTCTCCATCCTGTACTTCTCGGCGGTTTGCATGGCAAACAGCCTGAACAGCAACACAATGTCCTCGCCCCTGTCGCGAAGCGGCGGCATTTGTATGGGTATAGAGTTAAGGCGGTAGTACAAGTCTTCGCGGAATCGCCCTTCGCTTATTGCCTTGCGTATGTTGACATTCGTGGCTGCAACAATCCTTACGTCGGTCTTTTTCACCTCGGTTGCCCCCACGGGTATGTATTCGCCCGTCTCCAGCACCCTCAGCAGCCTTGCCTGCGTGGCCAGGGGCAGCTCGCCTACCTCGTCGAGAAACAGTGTACCCTTGTTGGCCACCCCGAAGTAGCCGGGGCTGTCGTTGATGGCACCTGTGAACGACCCTTTGACGTGGCCGAACAATTCGCTGTCGATGGTGCCTTCGGGTATTGAGCCACAGTTGATTGCGAAGTATTTTTCGCGGCGGCGTGGTGAATTGTCGTGTATCACGCGTGGTATTATCTCCTTTCCGACGCCGCTCTCTCCGATGATGAGCACACTAAGGTCTGTCGGCGCCACCTGCAGGGCGACGTCGAGCACATGGTTCAACGCGGGGCAGTTGCCCACAATGTTGTATCTTTGCTTTATGTTTTGGAGCTCCGAAACTTTCATCTATTGTGCGTTTACAGCCTCAGACTGTGGTTGCCGGGGCGCTGTTTTCCCCCGTATGCCGCGTATGGCTAATTTTCTGCAAAGGTACATATTTTCTTCGATATAATGCCAGTATGGCACTCTTTTTTAATGAATATACGCATTTTGCGCTTGTGCGCAAACGGGTCGGCGCGGTGCCGGCAAGGGTATGTGGGCATGTTGGAAGCGGGTAAAAGCGCCAGGGGCGCATAGGCGGCGGTCTGCCTGCCGGTTTTGGAGTGTGAAAATACGCAGTAGGCCACTGCTTGCAAATATGCAACTTGACGACGGCCTGCCATGCCATTGATTTGTGCGCATTTCATGCCGCCCACCCGAATGGCCTGTTTCGCGCAGCGATACGGGCTGTTTCTGTAGGCAAAACGGCCCTTTTGACAATGCGGAAAGGCTTGTTTTGCAACTTGTTGAATACCAGGCTGTTTGCTCGATAAATCCTTGCAGCTGCCTTTAACGGCCAGGTGTTGGTTTTGGCATTGGATTGCAAGGCTTGTCTAAGTCGTGTCGGCAGGTGGTTGCCACCCATTTTGCTTTGTTCCACATTTCATGGAAAACGGGGCCTTGGGGCTGATTGCGCGTTTTCGGTTGTCGTTTGTTGTGCAAAGGCGGTGGCTGTTGACTCCGTTTGCCACTGCGGCTGGGCCCGTTTGTCTCAGGCCCAGCCGCAGGTGTTGGTTGTTGTCCGTTATTGTGCTCTAAATGGTGGTCAACTGCGCTTTTTGTCGAATTTGATTAGCAGAAGCCCAATGGCAGTCCATATCAGTTCGCGTATTCTCACGATGAGCGCTATCAGTATTCCTGCGTTTGCAGTGAGGGCGAGCCCCTTGGCCGACATAAGGAAGCCACCCTCGCGGCCGCCCAGCTGTAGCGGCATGAAGAATAGCATGTTGGCAAACAGCGATGTGAATGCCAGTATGAGCACACATTGAAGGAAGTTGGCATGGGGCATTATTACCAGGAGCACGAAGTATATTTCGAGTGCCGAGGTCACCCTGCAGGCCAGTTCGAGCAACACTGCCGAGACGAAAGCCCTTGGGTTCTGGTTGTGAAGGGCCGCAATCTGGCTGTCGATGGTGGCCAGCTGCTCGCTGTGGCGCTCGATGAACCCGCCCACCCGGCGCTTTAGTCCTGGGAAGTGGCTTAGTATGTTCATGCATCTCACGGCGATGCCTTTCTTATATCCCTTGATGAAAAACCAGATGGCCACTCCGCAAAGGGCGGCCACTATGGCCAGCATGATGCCCATGGCTATGTTCATGGGTTGCGTGGCCACGTAAAGCAGGCATGACAGCAGCCAGAACCACAGGTGCGAGAATATGTGAGTCATGGCGTAGAGAATCACCGACGCCGACGCACGCTCTGTCCCAATGCGTGGCGCGAGTGCCATTATACGGTAAGGCTCGCCTCCCATCAGTCCGCACGGTGTGGTGTAGTTGAGCGCAAATCCCGACACGGTTATTTTATACAGCCACCAGAAGCCCACCTCCTTGGGGCGCCTTAATGGCTCCCCGCGGTTGCTGCATCCAGTGCTTGCAATGATAATGTACCATGCCGAGGTGTTGAACATGTACAAGAATAGCCATAGGGCAACGACGGCCCCAAACCAATAGCCGGCTCGCCTGAGCCCGTCGAGCACTTGTGCGAAGTCGAGTTGCGTCACCATCACCACAAGCACAGCGATGCCGAAGATGAAGAACGCGTTCTGGTATTTCTTTTTCATTCTGCCTCAGGCTGTTCGTCTTCTTGTCTTTGCGGTTTGGTTTCGTGCTTGGGTTGCCTTTCTTCGTGCTTGGCCGGTTCTTTCTGCTTGGGTATGGCAAACCTTGTCTTCTCGCTTTCGTCACGTTTCTCGTGATACAGCTTGGGCAGCGGGTTGGCCATTGGTTCGTCGTAGCTTTTCCTGTTTCGGTATATGTCGATGGCGGTATATATGGCCTGTCGGAACGAGTTGGTGTCGGCAACGCCTTTGCCTGCAATGTCGTAGGCCGTGCCATGGTCGGGAGAGGTGCGCACGATGGGCAGTCCGGCGGTGTAGTTTACGCCTTCCTCCACGGCGAGCGCCTTGAACGGGGCCAGGCCCTGGTCGTGGTACATGGCCATTATGCCGTCAAACCGGCTGTAGGCGCCGCTGCCGAAGAATCCGTCGGCGGGGTAAGGGCCGAAGGCCTGTATTCCGCTTTCCTCAAGTTCTTGTATTGCCGGTATTATTGTTTCCTGTTCCTCGGTGCCAATCAGTCCGCCGTCGCCTGCGTGCGGGTTGAGTGCCAGCACCGCAATCCTCGGGTTTGATATCCTGAAGTCGCGTTTCAGGCTGTTGAAGAATATGCGCGTCTTTTCTACGATAGCCTCTTTTGTTATGGATTCGGCCACCTCCTTAATGGGTAGGTGAGTGGTGACCAGGGCCACCCTCATGCCGCCGTTCATCAGTATCATCAGTGCCTTGTTGCCTTCGCCCACACAGTCTTCGATATATTCGGTGTGCCCGCAAAACTTGAACAGTTTGCTTTGTATGTTCTTTTTGTTTATCGGGGCTGTCACAAGCACGTCGTACAGGTCGGCACGATAGTCGGTCATGGCGCGGTCGAGGGCCTTGAGCGCAGCTTCGCCGGCCTCTTTCGATGGCTGTCCCACCTCGATTTTCACTTCTTCTTCGAATGTGGTCAGCAGGTTGAGCCGTCCGTCACGTGCATCCTCGGCGCGGTTTATTATACTGAAGTTGGTTTGCAGGTTGAGCATCTTGCGGTAGTATGCAGCCACTTTCGGTGAGCCGTATATGATAGGGGTGCATATCTCGAACATCGCCGGGTCTTCAAATGTTTTCAGTATCACCTCGTATCCGATGCCGTTTGTGTCGCCGTGGGTTATTGCCACGCGTATAAGTTTATTGTCCATAGATGTATTTTTATTTTAGTTTCTTAGGCTGCAGCGTGTGAAGTGCGGCCTCTATTTGTCTTATCAGATTTCGTTTTGTTTTCTCGGGTGCATACACAAACCCTTCTGCCACTATTGTGCGGCCTCTCGAGCTGTCGGCTGTGGCTATGCATACGAACGGGCCCCCCATGGCGTCGCCGGCCATTTCCCACAGGCCCCTTAGCTCTGTAGCCCGCCGTCCGTTGCTCTTTGTTTCCTTGCCGTAGACCGGGGCCCGGCGCGACGTGCGCATGTACATGCCGTCTTCCTCGCCCGGTATGTTGGCTTTCATCACGCTGTCGCGCTTGGCTACCAGTGTCGGCATGCTTCGGTCGTAGCCCGGATAGGAGTAGACGCAAATGCTTTGCATGCCGCTGGCGGCATTGTCTGACAGCCACACAAAGCCTTTGCCGCGTTTGATGGATTGCATGTCGGCAGGTATCAGCATGCTGCACGCTGTCTGTTCGGTCACGGCCTTTGTGCCTTTTGTGTTGTTGCGTTTCTTCAGTTCATCCGTTTCGGCTTTTATTTCAAACCGGTTTATCAGCCTTGACAACGGCTCGGTGATGTGCTTGGCGCCATTTGCCGCCGTCAGAGCCGTTGGCATGTCTACGTAGACCAGCAGTTGCGGCTTCGAGTAAACGTCTTTCTCGTATCTTATGGCTGGCTTTTGGCTTTTGCCCGTGCGTGCAATCACGATGCACCGTGCATATCGTGTGGCCTGTGTAAGCACAGTGTCGGAGGTAAGCGTCACGTCGAGCGACTTTTCCTGTTGTGGCAGCCCGAGGGCGGGTCTTTCCAGCTCGTCGGCCAGATTGCCGCCCGTTTCCATGTCGTCGGCCAGCAACAACACAGAGTAGGGCTCCCCACCGCTCTGTGGCTTCAGTGAAATTGCGTTGTCGCATGCCGCCATTGCCACCCACAGGCAACCTATGGCGGCTGCGCGCACTGCGCGTCTGGCCATGGCAGCAATGCCCATCATTCGGTCTCTGCGGTTTTGTGTGCCGTCGACAGCAGGCCGCAGGCGGCAAATATGTCTTCGCCCCGGCTTGCCCTTATCGTAGTGAACACGCCGTGGCCTGTCAAGTAGTCGCGCAGTTCCTCCATCTTTGTGTCGTCGGCCCCGTGCAGGTCGACACCGGGTATTTGGTGAAACCTGATCAGGTTTACGCGGCATTCGAGCCCTCGGAGCAGCTTCACAAGCTCGCGTGCGTGCAACGGCGAGTCGTTGACACCGCCGAACACGATGTATTCAAACGACACCCTTCGCTGTCCGCTGAAGTCATATTGTTTCAACAATTCCACCACATCCTTTATTCCCATCTGCCCCTCGGCAGGCATCAGTTGGCGGCGTTGTGCCGGGATGGGGGAGTGCAGGCTTATTGCAACATGGCATTGGCTCTCGTCGAGAAACCGGCGCAGCTTGTTCTTTATGCCCACACTGCTCACCGTTATGCGTTTGGGGCTCCACGCGTAGGCATAGTCGGCCGTCAGGATCTCGGTGGCCCTGAGCACGCTGTCCAGGTTGTCCATAGGTTCGCCTTGGCCCATGAACACTACGTTTGTGAGCCTCTCGCGTTCCGGCAGCGAATATATCTGGTTCAGTATGTCTGCGGCTGTGAGATTGCCTTCAAATCCCTGCTTGCCTGTTTGGCAGAAAAGGCAGTTCATCTTGCACCCCACCTGCGACGATACGCACAGCGTGGCCCGTTCGCCGTCGGGTATGAACACCGTCTCGACATACTTCCCGGAAGCCGTCGGGAACAGATATTTCACCGTGCCGTCCTTTGATTCCAGCCTTTCTGCCGGCATCATGGCTCCCACGGTGTACGCCTCTTCAATCCGTGCACGGTTTGCTTTGGATATGTTGGCCATGTCTGCGATGGCCGTTACGTGCTTGTCGTAGAGCCATCCCGCCATTTGTTTGCCCACAAATGACGGCAGCCCGAGTGTGCGGGCTGTAGCTGTCAGTTCGTCGAGCGTCATGCCCATCAGTGTCTTCTTGCCGCTTTCCATGCTTGCATTCTGTGTAATTAGAATGCAAAGTTACTGTAAATCGGGCGAATATCAAAATAATTAGGCTATTTTAAGGGCAGTCGTTGCTTATAGGCGGGTAGGCTGGCTGTCATCGGCGAGGTTGTTGCTGTTTGCGGGCCTCGGGGTGTTTGGAATGCTATTACAGTGTCATTCAACCTTGTTTCCGTTTTTGTCGATATAGTACCACTCGTCGCTCTCCCAATAATGATACTCACCGCGTGAACCCGTGGCTTCCTTGCTTTTGCCCTTGTCGGTCACTTTCGCCTTGCCGTTTTTGAAAGGAAAGCCAAAGGCAAAGCGGGGCTTTATTACCGGCTTGCCCTTCTCGTCGGCGTAACCTATTCGCCCCCGGTTGTCCACTATGCGGTACATGCCGTCTTGTATGTAGTCGTCGCCATTGTCAAACCGGTATGGCCGGTAATGGACTGTGGCACAACAACAGCACAACAAAGTGGTGGCAAGCATTGTAATGACTCTATTCATGATGAAAAATGTTGCATGTTTAATGGCTGCGAAAAGCCCGTTGACTTGAATATTCACCCCTGCCCCGATGATTTACCGTATCCTTTAGTGGCAAGCCGGGCGGAGTAGTGTCTGTGCAATCTGTCTTTTCCCGGTCGCCGTGACGCATGATGATTGTCTTGCAAAGATACTTTATTTGCTTCATATAACGTTTCTTCTGTGCATTTTTATTTTAAAATAAGTAGGTGTTCAAAATTAATTGCCTTCAAATTGTGCGCTATGTAGGAGATGCATGCCAAAGTCCGAAGAGAGAGCGTAGCGGGCTACGCGACCGATGAGACTTTGGTATGCGGCCCGAAAGAGCACACAAGATGGTGGCAAAGATATAGAGGACACCTGCAAGGGCAATTGTATCTGTTGATTTTGGACAGCTACTTACAATACTCTGTTGGTAGTAAAGCATTATATTTTCATACCGAATGCATTTACAACAAGCCTATGACAGTTACTGATATATACGAAGGGATAAACAACAGCGTTGGGTCTTATTTCGAGTGGGCACAGGCTCACCCGAGGCACGGGCTTCTGGTTGTGGCCGGATTGGCTGCATTTGGGCTCGTCGGGTTGTTGCGTCAATGGGAGTGGGCGTGCCGTTGGCAGTACTATTACAAGCTGTGGATGTTCGACGCTTGCAAGCCGGAGACGTAGCGGAAGATACAGATTGCGCTGGTGTCTTTGTTGCTCATACTCATATTGGTATGGTATTTCATGTGGGTTTGATGCCCCATGGGATGTCTCGCTAATGCATGTCAGTATCTTGACACGTCTAATTTGATATACCAATTGCCTTTTATGGGTTTGTATATAGTGGTGTCGCTGTTTGCCTTGCCATACATCTTGTTCAGGTCTGTGTGCTCGGCTTTGTCTATGTCCTTGCGGTTTCTCAATCCGGCATCGTAGACAATGCTTTTTGATACAGTTGCTCTCATGGTTCCATGGCAGTAATACTGCATCGTGAGACTGAGGTTTTCGGCACCTGCCGTATATGGCCCGTCGCGGTCGACGAGTATGAAACCGCAACCTGTCTCGGCCAACAATGAGTCGAGCATCGTCCTGTCGGGTGCTGACAGTCCGTAAACGGGCGTGTCGGTTTCTTCGTCCGGGCCGTCAGGTGTATTGCTTTGGCGTGCTGCCGAGTCTGCCAGGGCTGTTTCATATTGGTAGAGCGGAGGGTAGTGGAAGCTGCCCACCGAGTTGTCGGCAACGATGTCGTAAATCCTGTTGAATGCCGCTTCGTGTTTTTCAAAGCTGTCCAGTATTTCATCGTCGGCTGGTGGCAAGGCCGTTTTGCAGCCTGCTGTTGATAATGCAGCCAGAAGTGGTAGGATGATAGTATTATTCATATTCGTTGTTGTTTGCTCGTTTGCTTTGCGGCGAGGTGCCCTTGCTGTTCCCGCCGGTTGTCTTTTTGGGGCAAGTTGAATCCTTATGGGCCCGCGTGACGGCATAAACGCCTGATCGCGGGGGCAGGGCCTTTGCCGGCAACTTGTGCTCATTCATTGTCGTTAAGTGGGCTTTGCTCAGCCATCTAGTTTGATTTCGTAGTTGAAATAAACCTGGTTGAAATTCGCGTCGTGTTCCCAGACATAGCCGTACAGGTAGAGCAGGGCGTTGTCAGCACCTGCCGGCGCCTCTGCAATGCCGTTTTCTGCAAGCAGGGCTTCAACTTCTGATACGTCAGGCAGGGCAGTTCAATGTCTAACAATGCCGCCAGGCGGGCCCGTTGCTGTTCGTCTATGCTCAAGCGGATGGCTGTGACGCTTGGCGGAACAGTTGCCTCGTATGTCTCAAATTTCGTTTTCTCATCCGGATGTCCTTCGAAATACTTGTCAATCTTTCTTTTTTCGGCTTTTGTTACAGGGCTGCACAGCGACAAGTCGCATGCCGACATTTCCATGTCAAAATTGAATCTGCTGCCTAATGCTTTCTGTAATACGGCTATAAAGCCTGCCGGATCGCCTTTATGAAGCCCGCCGCTGTCGAATAGTGAGCATTTGGCGTGCAGCTCTTTCACCATCCAGTAGCCCGCCTTGTATTGCGTTACCCAGTCTCCAACATTTTTTTTCCCATGCCATAGCCTCTTTACAGTCATTCGTTTCCTTTGCCATGCCATTTTGTTTCCACGGCACCGGTCTCACAGTTGCATTCGTTCCATTGCCCGGTTTTTTCGCCGTTGGCATATTGTCCGGTAACGAGATAGACGAGAGTGCCGTCGTTGCGCATCAGTTCATTGCGGTAAATGCCGTGCAGCATGCCGTTCTTGTAGTGTCTCAGTATATTCGAACGCATTCCGTGGCCGTCGTCGGTCGTCTTCCATTCCATTCCGTCTTTCTTTCCGTTGGCATAGTTCGCCTCATACACAGGCTTGCCGTCGGTTTTGTCGAAATGCCGCTCCTTGCCGTTTTCCACGCTCATTTTGTAATTCTTTTCAGTGTCCAATGCACCGTTGCTGAAATATGTCCTTACCGTTCCGTCAATCTTGCCGTTGCTCATCGGGGTCTCTTTCATCACCGTCTTGCCCCCTACATGGTATTCCGTGAACAGTCCGTCGCGCTTCCCCAAGGCATAGTTACCCGCCTCGCGCAACTCGCCGTTGCGGTAGCGGCGGTATTCTCCGTCCATCATTCCGTTTTTAAACTTCACCGTTTCCAGGTCGAGTCCGCGTTTTATTCGGTATTCGCCTTTGAGCGGTTTGCCCGATTCCCTGTTGTAATACCCCGTGCGTTGGTGTTCGTCGAACACGGTAAGCAGATCTTTACACTCGGTTATTTTCTGTGCCGTTGCCGCTATCACTGCCCCGACGAGGGTCAATGCCATTGCAATTCGTTTCATAGGCTGTATTATTATTTATTGTCGTGAGTCGCATTACGGGAAGTATTGTATGCGTATATACCAGTTCTTGTCAATTGGCTTATATATGTCAACCATTTTGTATGAGTCGGAGTCGTGTCTTGCGAAAAACACTTCGTTGAGGTCTTTGCCCTCTATGAGTTCCGAATGTGGCGGTGTCTTGCTGTAAATGATGTTCTTATACAGCCCGAACGATGTGAATGCCTTGCAGTAGTATGTGAACTCTACGCATGTGTCTTCGGCCGCCCCGGTATCGTGCTTACCCTTTTCCGGGGCGTGAAACCCTATCCACAGGCACCGTGTTTCCTCGACAAGCGAATCAAGGCGTGGGCTGTTGGCTTTGAGAAAAGCGTAGAGCAACGAGTCGTCAGCTGCCAGCAGGCTGTCTGGCCCGTACCCATTGCTAGTGTAATACATGTCGCAATTGCTTTGCCACACGGTTTCTGCTGTTTGTTCGAAACTGCTTCTTTTGGCGTTGAATATGCTTATAAGTTGACTGTCTGTCGGCATTTCCGACCAGTCGGCACATCCATACAGAAGCATAGATAGTATGATTGCCAGTGTGATACGTGTAATGTGCATCTCGAAAATTAATGTCGTTTATGTCGCTCCGGGTATATCGTGGTGTCACAGCCTCATGGCTTGATGTCTGTCAGGTGCATCACACCATAGTGTTGCTCGGGGCATTCCAAGTAGAAATATCTTGTCACTTGAGTGCTGTCAGGCAGTTTTTGGAATCTCATTGCTATTTTGTGCATGTTGTTTATGGTGCCGACCGACTCAAATGTTGTTGTCTCCAGCCATTTCCAACTTGGCCTCCCGTTTCCCCACAGCATGTTTCCTAACATATTGCCGTCGGCCAGTCGGGCCTGCAAGGCTGGCGAGCAATAGGCTTGCAGTATTTCATCGACTGATTGGCGTGACTGTTCCGGCAGCGACAGCTCATGCATGCACAGTGCCAGGAACTCAGAGATAAAGCTTGCCTCTGTCGACAAATCCCCATCCATAACATCGTCGTGCGGGTATTGGCATACTGGATATGACGGGGTGAAAGCCAATATTCGCGTTGTGCAGTCGTCTGTACCATATTCGCAACAAGAAGCGTATGCGTAACAAGTAGTGGGAGAGAAGTATAGCGGGCCGACCGTCAACTCAGTCTGTCCGACCGAGTGTTCTGCCATAAAGCTTTGGGGTGACACAACGAAATCTTTGATAACAGGCCTGCCGTCTTTGCTTATTGTGATTCGGCTGGCATATATGGCATACCGTTGTGCTCCGATTCCGCATGTGTCGAGGTGTTCATGACCGTGGTAAAACTGCTCGATGCTCATATGCCACGCCCCGAAAGTGGTGTCGACATGTTGCGGTTGGTTTTCAAAAGCCCCGATATCTGCAGGCACCAACCTGCTTACGGTGTCGTTATGCAGTATGTTGCGTTCCGCTGCAAGGCCTTGCCGGTTGTCCGAAAGGCTGTAGTTGTCGTTAAGCATACAAGCTGCTATAAAAACCAGAGGAACTATTTTCATTGTCGTCGTCGTCTTTTGTTGCTTTCTCCCTGTTGTCGGGCCGTTGCGCGCAGGCTTAGCCTTGGGGGCTTCATTCCCAAGGTGGTTTTACCAGTCTGTTGCTTTATCCGGCTCGCCATGGCCGTTTGCCTTGCCATGGCTTTGGGTATCGTGTATTGCGGCATGCCGGTGGCCAACCGTTGTGTCCTATGCCGGCAGGCAATATGCAGCCATGTTCAGAACACATCGTTGCCCCACCATTTGTCGAATGTGCGCGGGCATACCTTGCGTATAGACTCTTCGTCGTCCTCATCCCACTCAAAATCAATGTCATACGTGCGTAGCGGCATGGAATAGCGTTCTGCTGCAACATTGAAATAGTCTTCGTCGTCGGTCCGCTCCTCGAGAACCTCAATGACGGCATAGTCAAGTTCCTCTTGTTCAGGATAGTCGTTGTCTTCCGGGTCTTCGAGTTTGGCGAACACGTCGCACAGCGAGTCGGCATCCTCCAATGCCTTGTAGAACACCTCGCGCCCCCGGGCAATGAGCCAGAACCGGAAATAGTCGAATGAGTCATCGCTGCATCCGCCGAGCACAACGTATGCCACAGCCCACAGGTCTTGCCTGTACGACATGTTGCAAAAGTGCGTCCACCAATACATATAGCCAAACAGCTCGTCTTCAGACAGCGGGGCCAGGCATTCCTTGAGGCGCCGTCCGTGGTTGGAATCTTCAATAATCGACCAAAATCTGCCTTCGGTCATCAGCTTGGATGGGTCTTTTTTCATTTTGTTGATTTTAGGGTTGCTTTATTGTTCATGTTGCCTTTGGCCGCATTTTACGGCCTAAGGCACCCCGGCTCTACCGTGGATATTCAATCTTGATGCTCTTGCCGTCCAATGCAATGGCGTCGCTTATGGTTATGGCCAGCTTCTGTTCTGCCGAAAATCCCAAGGTCTCGCCATCGTTGAGGGTCACGTCGCCATCCAATACATAGGCCGTTATGTTAAGGAGAAAGTCGCGCATGTCGTTCAGGTCGGCATTGTCGGCATACACCTCCATCTCTTCCTTGCCGAACTTTCTCATGCCGTAAGTGTATATGCCCGAGTGTTCGGCTGTGCGGTAAACGCCAAACCACACCCAGTCTAATATCGGCAGGGCGTCGTCATACTTCTTCATCAGCGAAGCCACATCGTTGTAAAAGCCCGGATGGAACACAGCCCCGTCGGTATATACGGCGGTGGCTCCATCCTGCCTGAGGCATGAAGCCACGATCTTGGTGAACAGCTTGCCGCGCTCTATCAGTCCGGCCTCCTTGCCAATCACCGAGACAATGATTTGGGCCTTGTGGTTTTTGGCCGCGTCGACGGCTTCCGGCCACATGTAGTTTGCGGCTGCGTAATGCTCGGCCTCGCCGTTCGGAACCGGGGCCGGCATAAAGGCGGCTGCCACCGTAATGTCGCCGAGTGTGCAAACCATAGCGTCGTCGCTGTCGTTGTCTGCCAGTTCGATGCCCCAGTCTGCCTTGCAGTCGTTAATGAGTTTTGCTTTGTCCCACTGGCATTCAGACAGTAGCACGAATGCCACAAATACTCCTGTATGGTTGTTTTCTTTTCCCATGCTAAATTGTTTTAATCTTGTTAGAGTTTCTTTTACAGCACAGTGTGAGGAATCTGTCATTGGCCAGTGATGCTATCCGGGCCATTTCCCTTTTGCTAACTTGCTGTGGCAAATATAATAAATATTCCCCAAACATTCGAGTGCCGTTTAGTTTTAATGTCAAAACGGCCAATGTTTGGCCGTCTGTTTGGCTTTATGCCCTCTTGCGGCAATATGTGCTTGTGCTGTTGTGACCCGTTGTGTTTGTAGGCAGTGTTTTTCATGCAGTTGGGTTTTGTTGCGTCGGCTCTTGCAAAGTGGGCGTGGGGCAAGTTGTCACAGCCCGTTCGCCTACCGTAAGCGCCCAATATGGCAGCTATGTTTGCCGGCATAAGCAGAAAAGACTGGGCTGTTGCAAAAACGATGGAGGCTGCTATGTGTGGTTTTGCTTGGTCAGTTGTGCACTGCCTGCCGCCGTACGGCCTTGATGTGGTGTCTTAGTCCGGGTTCCGCCTGAGCCATGCGTTCTGTTCGCAGCCTTGCGGCAGTCTATTGTTTTATGGTGGCTTCCACAATATTGCTGCCGGCAACGTTTGCCGAGTCTTTTTCCGAAAGAGTCGGAATAGTGGCCCGCAGGCAAGTCTTTGAGCACGTATTCGTTGCACTTCCGGCCGGCCTCAATCTTGTCGGTCGTGCAGTGCTAATTCTGTTTATTAGTTTTCAATAGTGTTGTTTGATTTTGGGGATATTAGAATAAAGGTGAAATCTCTTGTCTTTCATGTTGGTTTCTGTTGAAGATTTTGGTGGGGGAATATGTTGCGTTTTGCCATGGTGCAATGACGCGGAATATCAGATGAATTGCAAAACGTGCCGTTTCGGGCTGCAAAACGCACTGTAATGCACAATAAAACGTGCCGTTTCAGACGATGAAACGGCACGTTTTGTTACTCAGTTGATTGTCAATGACTTACAGGGGCGGCTATTTCTTTATGGTGGCTTTTACCAGTTTGCTGCCTGCCACGTTTACGTAGTCCTTGCGGAACGACCCCGAGTAGCGGCCGGCGGGCAGGTTAGAGAGCACGTGCTCGTTGCACTTGCGGCCCGCGTATATCTTGTCTGTCGATGCTGTGGAGATGGCGTTGAGGAGCGTGTTGACTATCAGGCCGGCCAGGCTGGTGCTGTTGCTGTCGTCGTCAGAGTCTACGCTGGTGTCGAGGGTTATGGCTCCCTCGCGCCCGTAGAGCGTGCGGCCCGTCTTGGTGGAGCGCAGGCGGTACTCTATGTTTACCGTTATCTTGCCGCAAACGTTGTCGCGCCGCCAGTCCTTTATTATGGTGAAGAGGGCCGCGTCGGCGCCGAGCACATCGTGGAACTTGCCCAGGTCGCCGTCGACGAACAGCTCGGCGTCGTATGCACTCTCGTGCTGAAGCATCTCCATCGTCATTTCCGGCGGAAATACATAGTAGCCCTTTTCGCACAGCGGATGGTAGAGCGAGGTATAGAAGTAGTCCTTTGCTTCGGCGTGGTTGGTGTTGTTGATGGGCGGCATGATGACTATCGACAGCGGTTGCTCCTCATACATGGCCGGATATTGGTCGGCGAGGGTGGGCGGTGAGGTGGTGACGCAGGCCGTGAGTGTGGCGCATCCCACGATGGCGGCTATGGTTTTCTTCATTTTTCTATCTGTTTTATTATCCGTGAGATGTACCTTTCTGATTCCGGGTAGAGCTTGATTTCCTGCCGGAGGAAGCTGAGGCCCTCGTCCTTCTTGCCCGTCTTGTAGAGCAGGTATCCGTATTCGGCATACAGACCCGGCGGCACCACGCCGCGCTTTCCGCCCTGATACTCGGTCATGCGGCGGTAGGTGTCGAGCAGTTTGGCCTGCAGCTCCTCAGTCTGCCGCTTGTTGTACTTGTAGATGGCGTTGTCATAGTTGTGCCACGAGTACAGACTCTCTGGCCCGGTGCAAGCGCATAACAGGAGCGCGGCGGCGAAAATCCACTTCAGGTTATTGCTCATGGCAGCGTGATTTGTTTCACCTCTTGAGTGGAAACCACAATCTTCTTCCTGTAGAGAGTCTTGTCGCCATGGCTCACGGTGACGGTGCGGGTGCCCGTTCCTATGCCGTATTGTGTGCCGTGGCGTGCAGACTTCTTGCCCTTCACCACGCGTGCCGTGAACGGTTTGCCGCCGTCAATGGTCATTTGCACGTCTTTTCCGGCATACTCATTGGGGCTGACAAACAGCAGGTAGGCCCTGTCTTCCTTGCCGCTCTGCTGCTCCACGGGCAGGTTGACCTTGCAACCGGCCATCAGCAGGGGCAGCGCGAGCATTATGATAGTCTTTCTCATTGTTCTTCCTCTATTATGTAGTTGCCCATGTTGGTGGCGTCAATCTTTTCGGACGTGTCCACCGTCACCACCGAATACTCCGTCTCGGGCGTGTTGCCTCCCGTGGCTGTCACCGTAGCCTGCCCCACCTTCTTGCCCGGCAGGGGAATCATGATGCCGGTCTGCGGGTTCTTCACCTTCTTCCCCTTGGTCTTTATGGCAAACGTCCTGCCATCCGTTATGCCCTGACTCTTGCCTCCGGCTATGAGCACTCCGTCCGTGTCGTAGGATATGAAGTAAGTCTTCCATGGGCTGTCGGCACACTTGTTCACAATGTTCTCCACCAGTTGGCCTATGGCTTCCGATATGGCCTTGTCGCTCAGCGTTGCGTCATAGCCGGCCTGTCCGCCCACTCCGAGGGTGGTCTTTGTGGTCACTTCGGCCGAGCCTTTGGCCTCGTCGGCGTATATTATGAGGCCGGTCGACACATCGACCAGCCTTACGGCCACGGCAGCATCCACGGTCTGGGTCTTCTGAGCGGAGAATACGCGGTTCTTGCCCGTCTCCTTCCGTCCGTATTCTGTCACCGAGCCGATGATCATGTAGTCGGCTCCTATGGTCTGTGCCGTGCCGTTGCCTTTCTGGCATTCGTCAAGAAGAGAAGCAAGGTCGTTTCTCTCCAGCAGTATAAACTTGCCGGTGGCGGCAAGCTTGGCCGACAGTATGTCAAGCGCCTGCTTGCCCATCGGGTCGTTCTCCTTGTCGTAGAATATGCCTTTTGCATACTGGGTCTCGTTCGAGAACCTGCCAATGGCCACCTTGCGCTTCAGGGTCAAGCCATTGTTTTCCACTTGCTGTGGCGTCTCTATGACTTCAGTCTCGCGCTGGGCCGCAGCATTTGCGACCAGAAGCATTAGCAAAAATATGAATAAAAGCCTGTTCATATCGTTGTATTTTTTGTTTTTGTTGATTTCGTGTCTTGTTCGGTTACGATTCAAAACGTTTGATGTATGTATGCGGTTGTGCCGCAATGGCATATTCAGACGGTCAGTGAGAGGGCGTGCCCTCTATTTCCCCGTGGTGTCTGAACTGATTGCAAATATACAAAATAGTTTAGAGTAGACGGGTATTTTATACTATATTATATTTCTGTTTTTTCGGCTCTTGCTTTTCTTGAAGTAGTTTTGATTTCATTAAAGTTGTCTTTTAAGTAGGTGTTCAAAATTAATTGCCATCAAATTGTGCGCTATGTAGGAGATGCATGCCAAAGTCCGAAGAGAGAGCTTGGCGGGCTACGCGACCGATGAGACTTTGGTATGCGGCCCGAAAGAGCACACAAGATGGTGGCAAAGATATAGAGGACAGCTGCAAGGTCTATTGTATCGGTTTATTTTGAACAGCTACTTATCACAGTTGCATTGAATGTCTTTGAGGCCATATTTGCATGTTTGTTTCATCACATGGCCCGCCATGCTCGTTGGCAAACAAACAAATCGGCCTCTAAAATATGCCTCTATCCGGCGGTTGAAAAGCAAAACGGCCTCTTAAAGACTCCGGCTGCCGGGCCGACACGGCCGTGATGTTTCTTTGAAATGCCTTGTCGGGCGTGCGGTTGTGTCGTCATTGGCGTGGCACGTGGTGGCCGAGAGGCCGTTTGTGAATGCGGTGTGAATATGTGGCGTCCAGATAATGATGCCTTTCAATCGCGGCTTTCACACAAAAACTAAATGGAACTTAAAGAATCACAAACAAGTAATTTATGCCAAAACATCCGTAAATGATATATCCGTTTACTCGGTTGAAAATATTAATTTTGCAGCGAAAATGAATTGCCGGCCGCCTTGCCGGGCGAGTGAAGCCACTGAAGACGGGCGGCAAACTGAAAATATAAACAGATAAAACGAATTATACAATGAAGACTATCAGCAACACTGAGTTTGGCGGAGAGCGCCCGCTGTTCGCATCACACGACCTGCACATCGACAATGTGACCATCCGTGAGGGTGAGTCGGCCATAAAAGAGTGTAGCAACATCATTGCGACCAACTGCCGTTTTGAGGGCAACTACCCCTTCTGGCATGTACATGGGTTTACCATCGACCGCTGTTACTTCGACGTCGGAGGGCGTTCAGCACTGTGGTATTCTGACCACCTGAAGATGACAAACACCAAGATAGACGCCCCGAAGATGTTTCGCGAGATGAACGACATTGACATCGAGAACGTGGAGATGACCGATGCCGACGAGGTGTTCTGGCGGTGCAAGCGCATCAACGCCAAGAACCTGAAGCTGCAGGGCGGGACCTATCCGTTCATGTTCAGCGAAGACATCACCATCGACGGGCTGGAGAGCGAGAGCAAGTATGTGTTCCAATACGTGAGGAACGTAGAGTTGCGCAATGCGCGCATAACTACCAAGGATGCTTTCTGGGAGGTTGAGAACGTCACCGTCTACGACTCTGAGCTCAACGGAGAGTACCTGGGGTGGCACTCGCGCAACCTTAGGCTGGTAAACTGCCATATCACGGGCGAGCAACCGCTCTGCTATGCCCACGACCTGGTGCTCGAGAACTGCACCTTCGGCCCCGACTGCGACCGCGCTTTCGAATACTCCACGCTTCAGGCCGACATACGCGGCTCGATAACCAACATAAAGAACCCCACGTCGGGGCGCATCGTGGCCGACGCCATCGGCTCTGTCACCATCGACGAGAACATCAAGGCGCCGGCCGACTGCGTGATAGAGACACGGCCGTAAGGCTGCCGCCTGTAGGCATAAGCCGTGAGGTAGTTTTCTTCAACCACCCAAACCGAATCTAATGAGCATTGGCAACTGCACACGGGCAGCGTCGCGCACAGCCATCATCATAGCCTATTTCCTGGTCTATGTGGTGTGGGGCTCCACCTATTTCTTCATCGGTGTGGCCCTCGAGGGGCTGCCGCCGTTTCTTCTCGGGGCTTTCCGCTTCACGGCGGCAGGGCTCATCTTGCTTGCCGTCTGCCGCCTGCGCGGTGAGCGCGTGTGGCGCACGGGACTGGTGCGGCGTTCGGCCGTGAGCGGTTTGGTGCTGCTTTTTGTCGACATGGCCGTCATCATGCTCGCCCAGCGATATGTCAGCAGCAGTCTGGTGGCCATAGTCGCCTCGTCTACCGCGGTGTGGATAATGCTGCTCGACGTGCCGGCGTGGCGGCAAACATTCAGCAATCCCGTGGCCGTGGCCGGCATACTGATGGGCTTTGGCGGTGTGGCACTGCTCTATGTCGAGCAGCTGGGCTCCGGCGGCAGTGCCGTCCACCATGAGCGTGGGGTGCTGCTGCTCGTGGCCGGGTGTGTCTCGTGGGCGCTGGGCACGCTCTACACAAAGTACCGCTCGTGCGGCACAGAGGCGGTGGGCGGCTTTGCCGGCTCGGCCTGGCAGATGCTTTCGGCCAGCGCTGCGTTCTGGGTTTGCGCGCTGCTTGGCGGCGATGCCGAGCAGACCGACCTGGGCGAGGTGCCGCGCCGCGCTTGGGCTGCATTGCTGTATCTTGTGACATGCGGGTCGATACTGGCCTATACGGCCTACGTATGGCTGCTGAAGGTGAGGCCGGCAACCGAGGTTGCAACCCACGCCTATGTCAACCCGGTGGTTGCCGTGGCCATTGGCGCGGGGGTGGGCGGCGAGCATGTCACCATTGTTCAGCTGTGCGGGCTGGCCGTGATACTACTCAGCGTCATGCTGGTGAGCAGGCGGCGCTGACGGCTGACTTTCCCGCGGCTGTGGCGCAGGCTTGCCGTTGGCTGTCGGTTCGGTAGTGGTTGATGTTTTTGCCAACACAAGACAAATGATGATAAGTAGCTGTTCAAAATTAACCGATACAATAGACCTTGCAGGTGTCTTCCATATCTTTGCCACCATCTTGTGTGCTCTTTCGGGCCGCATACCAAAGTCTCATCGGTCGCGTAGCCCGCTACGCTCTCTCTTCGGACTTTGGCATGCATCTTCGAAATAGCGCACAATTTGATGGCAATTAATTTTGAACACCTACTTACATGCCTCTGAAAGTGCATGCAGGCATGCCGTCAGGATGGGGCCGGGCCGCCCCGGTGGGGCCTGCATGCCGTTGGCCATGGCAGCGGGGCACATGTTGCACTGCAATAAGGGCCGTTTTACAACCCGAAACGGCACGTTTCGCAATCCAAAACGACCCGTATTGCAACCCGCTGACTGTCAGTCTGTTGGCCTGCTAGGCAGACTTGCGTGGCGGGCACGCAAAAGTAGGCATCGGCCGTGTGGCCGGGGGCATGCCGGCATGGGCACGGCCTACGGCCAGCATTTATAACATAAATACAAAATACACACATGGAAAATATCCGTAAAGGGCATGGCGGCATGGCCATGCCCGTAAGGAAGAAAGAGCGTTTCGCCATACTCGACATATTGCGCGGCTTCGCCCTCGTGGGCATAGCGGTGGCCAACTTCCCCGAGTTTGCGCTTTTCACCTTTCTCAAGCCCGACGCCGTGGCAGCCATGCCTACGGCCGGGGCCGACCGATGGGTGCGTTTCTTGCAGTATGTCTTCGTGGATGGAAAGTTTTACACCATCTTTTCGTTGCTCTTCGGCATAGGTTTCTCTATCATTATAAGCAACGCCATGAGGCGCGGGGCCAGCGGCTTCCGCATATTCTACCGCCGTATGGCCATACTGTTGGGCTTCGGCTTTGTGCACCTCATGTTTATATGGAGCGGCGACATACTCATGCTGTATGCGCTGATGGGTATGTTGCTGCCGTTGTTCCGCAACTGTTCCGACCGCACACTGCTGTCGTGGGCGGCCGTATTGCTCTTCGTCCCGGTGATAATCGATTTCGCCTGCGAGTTTGCCGGCGTAAGTCTGTCGGCCGGCGTGGTGAGGCTTCAGCAGCACTATTGCGCCAAGTATGGCATCACCGACGACAATTTCGCTTACTGGCTGCGCGATGCCGACAGCTATGGCGACGTGTTCCAGTTTCTGGTGCAGGGAGCCTTGGTGCGCGTGCAGGAGTTTGTCGACGGCAACCGCTACTTCAAGGTGATGGGATTGTTTCTAATCGGCTTCTGCATAGGGCGGCGGCGCATGTATGCCCACACCGTGATGCGGCGGCGCATGCTGCGCAGGGTGGCGCTGGCTGGATGCTTCGCAGGGTTGCCTTTGTCGGTGGTATATGCGTGGAGTGCTGTCAACGGCCACCCGTGGGGCAACGCGGCCCACAGTCTTCTCTACTTTGTCAGCGTCTACATAGTGGGCTTTGCCTATGTAGCCGCCATCTGCCTTGTTTACAACAGGCATCCCCGGGCAAGGGTCTTCAGCCTGTTCTCTGCTCCCGGGCGCATGGCCCTTACCAACTACATTGGCCAGTCTGTTTGGGGCATGGCCATATATTACGGCATTGGCCTGGGCCTGGGGGCATCCATGGGCCTGTCGCTGGTGGTGCCGGTGGCCGTTGGCGTGTGGCTCGTCGAGGCGCTTTTCAGTCTGCTGTGGCTGCGTTTCTTCAACTTCGGGCCGCTCGAGTGGATATGGCGCATGCTCACCTACGGCAGGCGTTTCCCGCTGCTGCAGAAGCAGTGAGGCCGGTTTCGCCGGGGCCGCGCCCCGGGTGTGGCTGCCGGTGCCGGCTCTGCTGCCCTGTAGGAGGGGCCGATGGCTGTTCCCGCATGTTTCGTCGCATAGCGTAGACTATGGCTAAGCATGAGGGAACATTCGTCATGCGTCAGTGGCCCATGGTGGCGGCGCCCCGGCCTGATGCCCCGGCGGCGCCCCGCCGATGGCTGTAGTGTCAGCTTATCTTGGCAATGAACTCGGTGAGGAGGCGGCCAAGGCTTTCGGCCACAGAGCAACTCATGTCCATCTCCGACAGCGAGGTGGCCACCAGGCCCGACACGTCGTCGATGCTCTGGCGCATGCTTTTGCCTTTGTCTGTCAGTGAAATTATGCGCTGCCTCTGGTCGGTGCAGTTGTAGCCGCGCATTACCAGGCCCTGCTTTTCAAGCCTTTGGAGCAGCGGGGTGACCGTGTTGCTCTCGAGCATGAGCCTGGCAGAGATTACGTTTACGGGCACCCCGTCTTGTTTCATGAGTATCTTCATCACAAGATATTGCGGATAGGTGATGCCCAAAGGCACAAGGTAGGTCTGGTATGTCTGTTGGATGAGCCTGTTGAGGGCATACAGCTTGAAGCTTACCTCGTCGTCTAATTGCTGAGATGGTATATTTCCCATTGTGTGGTTTTGTTTGCTTGGAACTGCAAAGTTACACAGTTTTTTCATTGGCGGGCCTTTTTCGCGTTTAAAAGACCCTTTTCCTGCCAAAAAGGTCAAGTCAGTCGTGTGCGACTGAAAAGCTTGCGCGTTGGCGCGCCTTGGCCGGGTTGTTGCATGAAGGCAATTGTCGGGATGCAACAAGCGCAACCGGCAGAAAGGAACATACAGAATGGAAAAGAAACAGATAGACTTCGTGACACACCCGCAGGGAGTTCACATGGTTGGCGACGGGTTCAGGGTGCACAACTTCATACCGCAGGTAGATGGTCTCGGACGCTACGACATGGACCCTTTCATACTGCTCGACTACAATGCGCTGATGCATGTTGAGCCTGGCGTGCAGAGAGGGGTGGGGCCGCACCCGCACCGCGGCTTTTCTACGGTGACGGTGGCCTACCATGGCAGTGTGGCCCATCGCGACAGCAAGGGAAACCATGGCGTGATACACGCGGGCGATGTGCAATGGATGACAGCGGCCGGTGGCGTGTTGCACGAGGAACTTTTTGAGAAGGAGTTTGCATCGAGGGGAGGCGATTTCCAGATGGTTCAGCTTTGGGTGAACTTGCCCGAAAGCCATAAGGCCGACGCGCCGTCGTACCAGGCAATAAGGCATGAAGACATGGGCTTCTATGCTTTGCCCGGCGGCAAAGGGGTGGTAGAGGTAATCAGCGGAGAATACAAGGGCGTGGCGGGCCCGGCAAAGAGCGTCACCGATTTGAGCCTTTTCAATGTCAGGATGGGCAAGGGGGCTGCGGCCGACTTCGCCTTCCCGAAGGAAAACACCACGGCATTGCTTGTGATTAGCGGTGCTGTCGAAGTCAACGGCGTTGATGTGCCGCAAGACAACCTGCTGAAGTTCAAGCGCAAAGGCGAGGAGTTCAATGTCGTTGCGACCGAAGACGACACTGTGGTGCTGCTGTTTTCCGGTAAGCCTCTCAACGAGCCAATCTATGGCATGGGGCCTTTTGTGATGAGCAACCACGAAGATTTGGTCAAGGCATTCAGGGATTTCGGCAACGGAAAGTTTGGTGAGATGTGATTATAAATTATAAATGATATGGCAACAAAAGAAAGAAAAGTTATTCAGAAAGTAAAAGGCGTAAGGGCAGTAGACGGAGCCGGCGTTAGCCTGGTGAGGGTTTTGGGCAACGAGACGGTCTATGATTTCGACCCGTTTCTGATGCTCGACTCGTTTGACAGTACAAACCCCGACGATTACAGGCGCGGTTTCCCGGCACATCCGCACCGTGGCATAGAGACAGTGAGCTTCATAGCCAAGGGCCGCATGACCCACAAAGACCATCTGGGCAGCAAGCAAACCATTGGCGACGGCGAGGCGCAGTGGCTCACGGCCGGCTCGGGGGCGTTTCACTCTGAGCAGCCTTCGGGCGACAGGTTGCTGGGCTTGCAGCTGTGGCTCAACATGCCGAGAAAGCAAAAGATGGCCGCCGCACCGGCATACCATGGCATATTGCGCGATGAGATAAAGGAATTCAAGCTCGACGGAGGCACGCTTAGGCTGCTGACGGGCGAGTATACAGGGCAAAAGGGATGGCAAGGCAAGTATGTCCCGCTCGATTATTACGACATAAGCATCGATTCAAACGCCAGGCTGGCCATCGATGTGAAGCCGGAAAACACCGTGATGCTGTTTACCTTGTCTGGAAGCGTGGTTTCGGGCGGCTCGCACATCAGTGAGAAAACCGCAGCGCGTCTCGTTGACGGCGATGCCGTGACAATTGAGGCCGGTGAAGGCGGAGCCAGGGTGATGCTCATGTCGGCGCCCCCTCTGCATGAGCCAGTGGCGTGGTATGGGCCTATAGTGATGAACGAAGAGCGTGAACTGAATGTGGCCCTGCGCGAGCTCGAGGATGGAGAGTTTCTGAAAAGCAATACTAAATATCTTTAAAAGCTGCGCTATGCTTGTGTATTCAAACGATTAACTGTATATTTATATGTGTTAAAAATAATGTTTTAAATTATTTTCAGGATAAGTGCGGCCTTGGGCCGGTGGCAAAAGCAAGTTGCCCAACCGGCCCGGCCGGCGTCATAGCAACCTCACTATGAATGAAAGGTTGAATAAAATAAGGAATTGGAATTATGAAATTTGAAAAGGATTTTCTTCGCAGCACCGACCTCGGACTGTTGTTGTTGCGTATCGCTTTAGGTGGTCTGATGCTGTTTCACGGCATGCACAAGTTGATTTACGGCGTTGGTTTCATTGGCGACATGCTTGCCGCCATCGGCCTTCCATCGTTTATTGCCTATGGTTCGCTGCTTGCCGAGCTGGTGGCATCGCTGATGATAATCTGCGGTATATGGACTCGCTTGGCTTCAGTTGTCTTCGCCGGCAATATGGTGGTTGCCATACTCATGGCTCACGCCTCTGAGATGTTCTCTTTGTCGCCCATGACCGGCGGCCTGGTCATAGAATTGCCGCTGCTTTACCTGTTGGGTGCGGCAGTGTTGTGCCTTACCGGTGGTGGCCGGTTTGCGGTCACCAAGGGGACAGTACTTGACTGAGGCATGTTGCTGAAGCGGGGCTGTGAAGTGTTTTCCTGCGCCGTTCCCATGCAATGTTGTTATGATATTTATAAACAAATCCCCGGCCGGGAAGCCCCGGCCGGGGATTTGTTTGTCTGCAGTGTCGGCCTGTCGGCTTGTGGCCGGTGGTGGTGTTGCACTCACCTGCCTGTCGTGTCGTTTGGCAAGGCTTGTCCGTCGGCTTTGAGCTTCGGGGCATACCGTCTGGTCCAGTCGCTCCAACCGCCAACTTTAATGAGGTCGAACGAAGCCAGGGTCTCGCCGGTGTCCCAGTTGTCGAAGTAGCCGCGGAAGTGCTCGGAGTTGCCTCTTTGGTATAGTTCGTAGTCGCGTATGATGATGCGGTAGCCGTCGTCGTAGTCTATATAGATGCGTCCGTTGCGCACTTCCCACACAAATTCCACGTCACTGACAATACCGCTGTACCGTGCGTAGTCTATTTCGCGCCCGTAACCGCCGTTCGAGAAGTCGCCGTCTTGCACAAACCATATCTCCGTGTCCCAGCTGTCGCCGCCTCCGTAGCGGTCGGAGTAGTAGTCGCCTTGTATGCTTCCCTGCCAGTATCCGTTGAGGTCGTATGCTTGTTGCGTGTCGTCGTCGGTGCACCCGGACATTGTTGCCATCGCCACAATGGCTATGGCAATGGCTTTGATGTAGTGTCTTGTCTTTTGCATAAGTCGTTGTCTTTTGATGATTGTTTGCAAATTTAATTCAAATTCCATTCACTTCGGTTGTGAAAGGCCTATTTCATGTTAGGGGATTCCCTATCGCACTCATGCGCGTCCGGCTCTTCCTGCTCTGTTTTTCGCTTGCCGAAGTCGGGCTCTATCTTGAGGAATGCCGACACGACAAACGTCATCGAGCATGCCACCATGACGATGATGAAGAACATGCGGTAGCCAACGGCCTCTTGCAATGCACCGGCAAAGAGGCCCGGTATCATCATCGACAGGGCCATGAACGCCGTGCAAAGGGCGTAGTGGGCCGTCTTGTGCTCGCCGCGGCTGTAGTATATGAGGTACAGCATATAGGCCGAGAAGCCGAAACCATAGCCGAATTGCTCTACAAACACGCAGGCGTTGATTACCAGTAGGCTGTCGGGCATGGCGTAGCTCAGGTAAACATATACTGCATCGGGCAGCGTAATGGCGCATACCATGGGCCACAGCCAGCGCTTGAGTCCGTCGCGGCTGGCTGCTATGCCGCCGAGAATGCCTCCAAGGGTCAGGCCTATCACCCCCACGGTGCCCTGAACCAATCCGTATTCGGCGGGCGAAAGGCCGAGACCTCCGTTGTGTCCTGCGTCGATGAGAAACAGGGCCGAGACCTTGGCGAGCAGCCCTTCGGGCATCCGGTAGAACAGCATGAAGCAAATGCCGGCCACGACTTGCGGCTTGATGAAGAAGGTCTTGATGGTGTCACCCAGTTCGCTTATCAGCTTGCCTGCCCCCATCTTGCCCCTGTCGTTGTCTTCGGTAGGTTGCGGCAGGGCCCAGTTGTGGTAGAGCCAGAGGGCAATGAACAAGCCCGCCATGAAGTAAAACATCAGGCTCCACGAGTATCTCACGCTCCGGGTGAGCACTTCCAGGTTGCCGGCAATCATCACCAGGACGCCTTGTCCGAAGATGGTGGCTATGCGGTAGAATGTCGATCGTATGCCGACAAACCACGCCTGCTGGTGCTGGTCGAGCCCCAGCATGTAGAAACCGTCGGCAGCTATGTCGTGAGTGGCGCTCGAAAATGCCATCAGCCAGAAAAAGAACAGGGTGCCTTGAAGCCACCATTCGGCAGGGATGGTGAAGGCAACTCCGCCCAATGCGGCCCCAACGAGCAGCTGCATGGCCACAATCCACCAGCGTTTGGTCTTTATAATGTCGATGAACGGACTCCAGAATGGCTTTATGACCCATGGCAGATAGAGCCACGAAGTGTAGAGGGTGATGTCTGTGTTAGACAGTCCGAGCCTCTTGTACATTATTAATGATATGGTCATTACGGCCACGTAGGGTATGCCTTCGGCAAAATACAGCGTTGGAACCCATGTCCACGGGCTGCGTCGTTTGGTTGTCTTTGGTGTCGTTTTCATTGTGACTGATAAGTCTCCTTGCTTTTACCTTGTTGTGATGGCGTAAGTCCTATCTGTATATCTCCTTGATTTCAGCCCCTCGGTAGTAATGTAGCAGTATGCGGTCGTAGCTGTATCCCTGCTCGCCCATTACCGCGGCGCCTATCTGGCAGAGCCCCACGCCGTGGCCCCAGCCGGCACCTACGATGGTGAATCGGCCCGGTATGCCGTCTGCTATATCGCTTTTGTCAACCACGAATGCGCTGCTGTATAGGTGGCTTTCGCTCAGGGCGCGGCGTATTTCGAGCTCTTTTCCTATAGTGAACTGTTTTTTTGTGCCCACTATTCGCAGTTTCCAGATGCGTCCGCTCTTCCCTCTTGCCAGCGGAACGAGGTCGGTTATTGCCCCGAAGTCTTCGCCGAGGTTCTTGCATATAAGCTCCGCCAGTTGGCTCTGGGTGTATTCCACCCTCCAGCGGAAGAAGTCGGGAGTCTCCTGGTCGTAGTCGTTGAGCACTTGAGTAAGCACTTTCTTGTCGGCGGTGTTGCAGAATGACTCTGGTGCAGAGCGTATCCAGCGTTCCGCTTCGTCTTCTTTCGTCAGGTCGGGCAATGCTCCCTTTGCCCCGTCTCTTATTGCGATGAGGTAAGGTTTCGGGGTGTCTTCCCAGCAATATTGGAATTCCTCGGTCACTCCGCCGCAGCATTTGCTGAACCGTGCGTCGCATATTTCTTCGCCGTATGCCAGTATCTGGCCCCTTGTTGCTTTCACAGCGTTTTCCACCGAGGGCGTGCCGGCCCTCGTAATGCCCTGATACCGTTGGCAATGGTCGTCGGCGCAGACGTCAAAGATGGTATGGTCTTCACGGTCATACCATTTTATGGCTTCGTCGTCGTGCTTTGCAAACGAGAAGAAACCGCCCGAGTTGCCACGCTGGCTGCGCCTCTTCTCCATTTGGGCAAGCAGCCAGCTGCGTGAGATGACGGCGTGTGCCTTCAGCAGTTCGGCCGACGACGTGGCCCTCATTTCGCTGGATATCACACTGACGAGATACTTTTCAACCGGCAGTCGGTTTATTGCAGTGATGCTGTCTGCCTCGACCACGAGGTGGAGCGAGCCGTTGAACGTCTGTGTCTCCTTGCGTTCCCAATGAAAGTTCACGCCTATGGTTACCTCATGCAGCGAGAACGAGGCGTCGGGGGCCAGCGGTGTGAATGTGAGTTCGCGGTATTGGTTGCCCCGCCACACTATCCCGCCTTCGGAAAACTCTACGGTCTGTTCGCCCACGATGGTCTCGCCCTTCGCCGAGTAGGGGGCGTTGAGCGTGAAGTCTATTCGCTTCCGGCTCATGATGCCTACGGCCACATGTGGTTCCTGCATGGCTTGGTTGGCGCATCTGGCTGCTTTTGCGGCAGCCTTCACTTTGGTTATGATGTCGGCCACGTCGGTTTCCGAGCACGACACTTCCCTGAGTATGGCTGTTGCGGCCTTGGGCGTCAGCCTGTCGAAGTCTTCCTTGCGGGGCGTTATGAGCAACCCTGACATGTCGAGTGCCCCCGGGCTTATTATCATCTGTGACTCGCCGCTGGCGTAATAGCAGTCGGGGCGGTGCTTGCGGCGCGGGAACACCACCGAGAGAACCTCATTGCCATTGTGCCAGCACACTATGTTCATCATGGGCTCGCGCTCGCCGTCGCGCAACGGCAGGGCGTTGTAGAGCATGTCGAAGAGCTGTCGGCCGTCGTCATTGTTGTTGGACCTGAGCAGGAAGGCTGCGCATGGGTATTCTGCTATTAGCCATATACCGGTTCCGTCGGGCCGTGTTTGCACAGGCGTGAGGCTGCGGCACAGCCTTTGCCAGGCCGCTTGCAGGGGCAGCAGTCCGCTTGTGCCGGCTTGGAAGTGTGCGTGGTCGGGGGCAGAGGCGCCGCAGAGGGGGCCGTTGTAGAACACCGTCAGCTTGGGATGTCTTTCGAGCAGGCTCAGCATCTCGCCATAGTTGCCGCGTATGGCTTGTGGTTCGTGGTGCAGTGATGGTATGGTGAAGTGCATGGGCAGTATCGGGAACGGGTTGACAAGCAACTCGTGGCCTTGCCCTGCGGGCGCCGTTGTCTGTTCGTCGGGCCTGTTTGCCGCGCAAAGGAAGCACGGCCGTGAGCCGATGTCTTTTTTGTCGATGCTTGCTCCGGTTGAAACCATCCGCGCCGGATTGTATTGTGCCTTGAGCGTAAGGGTGTCGCAGGCCAGTTCGCGTGTGCTGACGTCAAGCAGCTGCCGGTAGCGGCGGCGTGCGTCGGACCACGTCTGCAGTTGCCTGTCGAAGAACCTTTGCAGGCTGTCTGTCTCTGTTCTGTCGGCCTTTCCCTCGTTCATCTGCTGCCTCGCCTCTATCTCTATGGTGCGCAGCCGGTCTTTGTACAGGTTGTTGGCGTTCACCTTTTCTATCGGCAGGGCGGCGTCGCTGTTGCCTTCCCACCGCCGGCAGAGATACAGTTCGTCGAAAATGCGCCCTATGCGGTAGTGTCGTGAGAAGCGGAGCCCCATGGCATAGTCTTCGCCGTAGCTCGTATTGGGAAACGGTGTCTGCCTGAGCAGCGGCGTGAAGAATGCCCTTGGCGCGCCAAGTCCGTTTATCCGCAATGCGTTGTTGGCCCCGTTGGCCTCTGTCCATTCGGTGTGGGCTATGAGTCCGGGCGGAAGTGTGTTGAGGTTGAAGTCGCACATGCGGTAGGAGCCTATCACCATGGCAGCCTTTTGCTCACGGAACGCGTTGACAATGCGTTGCAGCGTTGCCGGCGAACTGTAAAGGTCGTCGCTGTCAAGCTGCACGGCGAAGCGCCCGCAGCGCCTGTCGGCCACGGCCGTGTTCCAGCATCCGCCGATGCCGAGGTCGGTTCGCCCGGGTATGATGTGTATCAGTTTCGGGTCGTCCACACCAGACAGCAGTGCCGTGGTATTGTCGGTAGAGTGGTTGTCGACCACTATCACGTTGTAATCGAAGTCGGTTTCTTGTGACAGGGCGCTTTTCACGGCGTCGATTATGGTGCGTTCACGGTTTCTGACAGGTATCACCACAGAAGCCTCCACGTCGAAGTACTGCTCGTCGAAGTCGGGTGTGATGTAGCCCGACGGGTCTATTGCGGCCCCTATGTCGGTCAGGTGGCTGGTGGCGGCTTGCTCCATCTCTATCTGGACATCGCGGTTGGCGGGGTTTACATAGTCAAATTGCTTGACCCCGCTGGCCCTCGTGTCGGTTTCCTTTTCGGTGTACAGGTATTCGTTGAGGTGCACAATCCTGCCTTTCCGGCTTAGGAACAGCCGCAGGTCGTACAGTCCTGAATATGTGTAATGAGGCCCGGTGGAGCGTGCGGCGGCATATTTGCGCAAAAGCCGTGTGCGCATGAGCATCACAGAACCGAAGTCAAAATCGTCGCGTATGCTTCCGTATTGGTAGTCGATGGCTGGGTGTGGTCTCACCGTGCCGTTGTCTTCTGCCATGTGGTCGGCATATAGCATGGCGGCACCAGAGTCTTCGGCAGCCATCACCATGCGCTCTACAGCGCCTTCGCCTAATGTGATGGATGTGGCTTTAGTGCACAGAAGCACATATTCGGCCTCGCTCGTACCGGCCATGGCACCCATTGCGTCGCTGCCGGTGATGGTGCCTACGGCCATGGCATGGCACCCTTCGGGTATGTCGTCGATGTCGTCTGTTTCGTCAGGCAGCAGCAACGTTATCTTCCCTACGGCTGTGCTGCGGCTCAGGTCGGCCACAATCCGGGTGGCCTCGGCTGCGTTGCGGCACGCAAGGAAGCAGTCTGTCTTGATTGTCATGTATGAATTAGTTGTTAATTTGCGACAAAGTTACAGAAAAAAAACGTAACCGACGAATATTGGGATGGCGAATGAGCGCGTGTGCAAAGAAAACTTTCTGTGGCCTGCGGCCGACGTTCAGCCGGCGGGCGGGTGGTGTGCCTGCTGCCTGAATAACCCCCGTTTTGCCGTGCTTTTACCGCTATTGTTGCGTCTCGGTGGGCTGCAAAGGCTCCATAACATGGCTTATGGATGGGAATCATGTCTTGTTTTCGCCAATAATTCGTATCTTTGTTTGCTGAAACTGCAATAAAACCGAAATGATATGGATAAGTTTAGGAAATTGGTTGCCATAGAGCCTGTGGGCCTTGAGCCGTGGGCTGAGGAGCGGTTGCGCTCAATGGCAGGAGATGTTGTCATGTTTGGCGACGTACCGCAAGGTGATGATGAGATTGTCAACCGTATAGGAGATGCCGATGCCGTGTTGCTCAGTTACACGTCGGCATTGCCCGGTGAGGTGCTGTCCCGGTGCCCGGAGGTGCGTTACGTGGGCATGTGCTGCTCGCTGTATTCACCGGAGAGCGCCAATGTCGACATACGTTACGCCGAGGCCCACGGCATTGCCGTCACCGGCATTCGCGACTATGGCGACGAGGGGGTGGTCGAGTATGTGGTCAGTGCGCTCGTAAGGCGGCTCCATGGCTTTGGCGTGGAACCATGGTTTGGCGAGCCCAGCGAGATAACGGGACTGAAAGTGGGCGTTGTCGGACTGGGTAAGTCGGGCGGGATGATTGCCGACGCAATGCGCTTTTTCGGTGCAGAGATAGGCTATTTCGCTCGTAGTGAAAAACCGCAGGCCAAGGCCAAGGGTTACAGTTTCATGCCTTTGGGCGACCTGTTGGCGTGGAGCGACGTGGTGTTCTGCTGTCTCAACAAGAACACGGTGCTGCTGGGTGACGATGAGTTTGCCCGCCTCGGAAACCACAAGATTCTGTTCAATACCGGACTGTCGCCTGCATGGCAAGGTGAAGCCTTCGCCAAATGGATTGATGGCGACAACGTTTGTTACTGCGACACGGTGGGGGCGCTCGGTTGCGAGGGTCTGCTCGGCCATCCACACGTGCGTTGTGCATGTGTTTCCACCGGCCGCACGCGCCAGGCCTCACACCGTTTGAGCGAGAAAGTGCTGGCCAACATCGAGGCGTTTTTGGCGTAAGTTCTTTTTAGGAGTTAAGGAGTGGGGTTTTAGGAGTTAAGGAGTGAATTTTTAGGAGTTAAGGAGTTAAGTAGTAAAGGAGTTAAGACAATAGTTTTGTGAGATGAAGTTAGAGGGAGTTGTAAGAAGTTATAGGGAGTTAGAGGACAATACTGCCGCATCCAAGGCATACGTCTTAACTCCTTTACTACTTGACTCCTTAACTCCAAAAAAATCAATTCTTGGCTTCTAAGCTATTGTCTTAACTCCTTTACTACTTGACTCCTTAACTTCAAAAAAATCAATTCTTGGCTTCTAAGCTATTGTCTTAACTTCTTTACTACTTAACTCCTTAACTCCTAAAAATTCACTCCTTAACTCCTAAAGCCCCACTCTTTGCCATATTTCCTTTTCAGCAATCTATACGAAAACCACTGGCGACGCAATGTTTCGTAGGGTGCTCACCACCGACCACGCCGCAATCTCGGCCGTTGCGCTGTAAACGTCGACCACGGCATGCACCTGGCTGTTGCGTATCTCTACGCGCTGCGTGTCTCCTTTGAACCCCGGTGTGGAACGCATGGCCACATGAAGGTTGGCCGGCCCTACCGAAGCGCGGGCAGCAGCCACTGTGACGTTGACTTTGGTTGGGAACAACCTTATGGCCTCGGCTGCCGTGCCGCTGAACACGGTGCGGGCTTCCGTCTGCAGCGAGTCGTCGTAGACGGGTGTGCCGCGCAGGGCGTCGGGGCCTTTCTCGTTGAAAAACTCAGCTTCGGCACCGCCCATCAGGGCTGCCGTCTGCAGCACGTCGAAGCCTCCCGTGGCTCCCGACACTATGTATATGCGGCTGCCGTGGGCTTCGGCCGTGCGGCGGGCTTCGTCGTAGAAGGCATCGTCGGCAAAGGCGCCTATGGAGAGGCATACCAGCGACGTGCCTTGGCTGAGGGCCGGCAGGGCCCATTGCCTGAGGGCCTTGGGCGACGCCGCCTCGACAATGAAGTCGGGCCGCAGGGCCAGCAGTTCGTCGAAAGTGCCGGCCACGCGGCACTCCTTGCCTGCGGCGGCCAGTTCGTCGGCTGCCGCCCGGGCTTTTTCGGGCGTGCGCGAGTATACGCCTATGAGTTCGTAGTCGGGCAGAAGCCCCCGCGCTGCGGCGCGGGCCACAATGGTGCCCAGCTTGCCGCAACCGGCTATGGCTATCGTTTTCATTACAGTCATTTGCTTGAGTGGCGTTTAAAAGTCGGTTTCAGCCAGTTTCGCCTTGGCGTCGGCATACCCCTTTATTAGTTGTTCGATTATCTCGGCAGCAGGCTTTATCGTGCCTACCGATGCAGCCACCTGTCCTATTTCAAGCTCGCCGCCGTCGGTGTCGCCTTCAAATATGCCACGTTTCGAGGCCGCTGTGCCCAGTATGGCCTTCAGTTCGTCGGGCGAGGCGCCGCGGTCTTCGGCCTCTGAAATACGGTCGAAGAGCTCGTTCTTTATCAGTCGAGTCGGCGACAGCTTCTTCAGGCACAGCATGGTGTCGCCCTCGCCGAGCGCCACGCAGCGTTGCTTGAAAGCCTCCGAAGCCGAACTCTCGCCGGCCAGCGCAAAGAGCGTGCCCACCTGCACGCCCTCGGCGCCCAGGGCCATGGCTGCCAGCATGGCTTCGCCGCTGCCTATTCCGCCTGCGGCCAGCAGGGGCAGTGATGTGGCCCGGCGCACACTCGGTATGAGGGTGAGCGTGGTTGTCTCCTCGCGGCCGTTGTGCCCGCCGGCCTCAAAGCCCTCGGCCACCACGGCGTCTACCCCGGCTTCCTCGCATTTGCGTGCAAACTTGCTGCTCGAAACCACATGGGCCACCACGGCGCCGGCCTCGTGGAGCATTGGGGTGTATTTCTTTGGGCTGCCGGCCGAGGTGAACACAATCTTGACGCCCTCGCTTACAAGTATCTGCATGAGGCGGTCTATCTCGGGATACATCAGCGGCACGTTCACTCCCCACGGCTTGTCGGTGGCGGCCTTCATCTTGTGTATGTGGTCGATGAGCGTTTCCGGGTGCATCGACCCTGCGCCGAGCAGCCCGAGCCCGCCTGCGTTGCTTACTGCGGAGGCCAGCCGCCAGCCGCTGCACCATACCATTCCGCCTTGTATTATGGGGTAGCGGATGCCGAAAAGGTTGCATATTCTGTTCATGTCCGATGTTTTGTTGTTAATTAAATGTTGTCTCTTTGCCAATTAGCCTTGGTCGGCATGATGCGCTTCGCTGCTGTGAGGCCGGCTTTGCCGGTGCCGTGTGCGGCAATGGCGCTGCTGCCTTGCCTTCCATGCTTGCCTTATGCCCGGGCCCGGCCTCAGTGACGTGGCGCATCACCACGGGCCGTTGCCGTGGTTAGCTTTGCAGGCATGATAATGCAAGCGGGCGCAATGCTAGCATGCTCTCAATCTTTCGAGCGCATCTTATCTTCGGCAAAGATACGGAAAATGTTTGATACTGCAAAACCTTTGCTTATTATTTAGATTGGCATGTCATAGCAGCCGCTGTATGCCTTGGACGTAGTATTGTAAATATTTGTTGCGTTTTCCATTCCAACGGTGCCGGGATGTGTAGTTGCCTGACTGTCTGTCGGTTGCGCGCCGGTGTGGTGTCGATGTGCGAAACGGGGCGTATGGCCGCGCCAAACGGCCTTTGTTGCATGCTGAAACGGGCCGTCCTGCGATGCCAAACGGACGCCGCGGTGCTGCAGTATGTGTTTTGTAAACAAATGCGGTTGCCACGGCCGAAGGTGTGCGGCAGGGCTTTCGGGGCGTGAGAGGTGTGGCGTCGCCCCGGCCCTTCATCCAATCAGCATGGCCAGCAGTGGTATGCTTGCCACCGACAGCAGTGTAGACAGAAACGTGCCCTGCGTCATCACAGTCTCGTCGCGCCCGTATTTCATGCAGAACATTGTGCCGAACGACGCCACCGGCATGCCCACGAGCACGGCGTTGATGGCTGCCACCTCATGGTCGGCGCCTATTGCCGCCATCAGGTGATACATGCCCACGGGCAAGATGAGCAGGCGGAAGAGGCACATGATGTAGGTGCCGGCGCTGCCAACCATGCGCCTGGCCGGTATGCCGGCTATGCTTGAGCCTATGACGAGCAGCGCGGCGGGCACCGTCATGCCGCCCAGCAGGCTGAACGGACGGGCCACCACCTCGGGCGCTCGCCACCCGGCGGCCACTATTATGATGGATATGTAGGTGGCGACCATGGCCGGCGAGCATAGCAGTTGCCAGCGGAAGCCGCCGCTGCGCTGCCCCGTTACGAACATGATGCCCCAGATGAAGATGGTAAGGGTGTTTGGGGCATTGAGTATGCAGGCGTAGAACACGGCGCTCTGTCCGAATATTGAGGCTACTATGGGGTAGCCTATGAAGCCCACGTTGGCAAAGGTAAGCATGAAACTGTACATGCCGCGGTCTTCGCGCCGCACGGGCATGCAGCGCGGTATGATGTAGGCAAGGATGATGAGCACGGCGTAGGTGAGCATGCCAACGCCCAGGAGTGACGGTATGTGACTCCGGTCGGGCATGGTGTCGCCCATGGTCGACGAGATGATGAGGCACGGGCAGGTGACCTGGATTACGAAATTGGACAGGCGCTTGTCGAACTCACCGCCCATGAGACCGCACTTGTGGGCGGCAAAGCCGGCAAGCACAAGCGTGAAGAGCACTACCATCTGGGTGGCCACGGATATGATGTCCATAAGTGTAACATGTCTTTTTTCAGCCCGCAAAAATACTGCTTTTTTGCCAATGAGGTGACAATTGTGATGTTAAAATGGCTCGGTTGAGAAATTATTGGTTACTTTTGCGTCGGAAAAACTTATGCTTTTATGCTTGGGACAGTAGTAAACACATGTGCGATAATAGTAGGGACGCTGGTTGGAACGTTGCTCAACCGCGGGATAAAGGATAAGTACAAGACGGCATTATACGACGCGCTGGGGCTGGCAAGCCTCATTATAGGGCTCAATGCGGCCATGGCAAACATGCCCAAGAGCCGGTTTCCGGTGCTTTTCATATTGGCTCTGGCCGTTGGCAGCGTTGTAGGTACGGCGCTCGACATTGACGGCAGGTTTCACCGTATGGTGGAGCGGAGGGCCAGGAAGAAAGATGGGCGGAGCCTGGCCGACGGCCTTTCCACGGCCATACTGCTTTATTGCATTGGCCCTTTGTCCATGCTTGGCCCGGTGATAAGCGCGCTCAACGGCGACAACACGTTTCTGTTTACCAATGCCACGCTCGATTTTGTGTCGTCAACCGTGTTTGCGTCGACCTATGGCGTTGGCATGGTGCTTGCCGCCCCTGTGCTGTTTTGCTGGCAGGGGCTTTTCTATCTTGTGGCCGAATTGTCGAGCGAGGCTGTCAGCGAGGCCCTCATGGCCGAGCTGCTTGTCGTGGGCGGACTGATGATTACGGCCAGCGGACTGTCGCTGTTGGGCATCAAGGATTGCAAGACGCTTAACCTGCTGCCTGCGCTGGCGGTGCCGGTGGTGTGGTTTGCCGTCGGGGCGGCAGTCGGCTGACGGCCGTGGCGCATGGCTTTGCCGCGGGCCTGTCGTGCCGGCTTGGGCGTGGCGCGGCCGCAAGGCCGGCGGCCTGGGGTCACAGGGACAAAAAAACCGGGATGCGGCCGCATCCCGGTTTTTTTGTGCTCCATCACCTGATGAACAGCAGTTCGCGGTATTTTGGCAAAGTCCAAAGCCCGTCTTCCACTATCATTTCCAGGCTGTCAATCTCTTTTCTGATGGCGAGCATCTTCGGCTCCACCGTGTCGTGGTATGCTATGGCGCGCTCGTGGATGCTTTCTATGCGGTTGGCCACGCGGCGCGATTCCACCAGTTCGTCTACCAATGTCTCTATCGACTCCGTGCAAACGGCAATCTCCTCTATGAGCTTCATGTTTCTTGCGCTCAGCCTTTCGGCCTTGTCGGCCGGGAACACGGCCTTCATGCTCTGCACGTTGCGTATGAGCTGGCTTTGGTAATGGGTTGATACGGGTATGATGTGGTTCATGGAGAGGTCGCCAATGACGCGGGCCTCTATCTGGACGCGCTTGACGTAGGTCTCCCATTTCACTTCGTTGCGGGCTTCAAGCTCCTTGCGGTTCATCACCTTTGTGCTCTCAAACATCCTGATGTTGTCTTCGTCGAGATAGCGCTCGAACACTATGGGGCAGCTGCTCTCGGTGTCGAGGCCCCTCTGCTTGGCTTCCTCAACCCACTCTTCCGAGTATCCGTTGCCGTCGAAGCGTATTGGCTTGCATGTCTTGATATCTTCGCGCAGCACGTCGAGTATGGCGCTTATCTTGTCTTCTCCCTTCTCTATGAGGGCGTCTACGCGCGTCTTGAAGTCTGTCAGTGCCTCGGCCATGGCTGCGTTGAGCGCAATCATTGCGCTGGCGCAGTTGGCTTCAGAGCCTATAGCGCGGAATTCAAACCTGTTGCCGGTAAATGCAAATGGACTGGTACGGTTGCGGTCGGTGTTGTCTATTATCAGTTCAGGTATCTGGGGTATGTCGAGTTCCATGCCCTGCTTGGCCTTGAGGTTGAACAGCTCGTCCTTGTCGGATGTCTCGATGTGGTCGAGCAGCTCGTTGAGCTGCTTGCCGAGAAACGACGAGATGATGGCCGGCGGTGCCTCGTTGCCTCCCAGTCGGTGGGCGTTGGTGGCGCTCATGATGCTTGCCTTGAGCAGTCCGTTGTGCTTGTAGACGGCCATCAGCGTCTCGACGATGAACGTAACGAAGCGCAGGTTCTCCTCGGGCGTCTTGCCTGGAGCATGGAGCAACACGCCATTGTCGGCGCAGAGGCTCCAGTTGTTGTGCTTGCCCGAACCGTTGATGCCGTCGAATGGCTTCTCATGCAGCAGCACGCGGAAGCCGTGCTTGCGCGCCACCTTCTTCATGAGCGACATGAGCAGCATGTTGTGGTCTACGGCGAGGTTGCACTCTTCGTATATCGGGGCAAGCTCAAACTGGTTGGGTGCCACCTCGTTGTGGCGCGTCTTGCACGGTATGGCGAGCTCCAGCGCCTGTATCTCGAGGTCTTTCATGAAGGCCTGCACGCGGTCTGGTATGGTGCCGAAGTAGTGGTCGTCCATCTGTTGGTTCTTTGCGCTCTCGTGACCCATCAGTGTCCGGCCCGTGAGCATCAGGTCCGGGCGGGCCGAATAGAGCCCCTCGTCAACCAGGAAGTACTCCTGCTCCCAGCCTAAGTTGCATTTTACTCGTGTGACATCCTTGTAGAAATACTTGCAAACGTCGGTTGCGGCTTGGTCTACGGCGTGCAGCGCGCGCAGTAACGGGGCCTTGTAGTCGAGTGCCTCGCCTGTGTATGAGATGAAGATAGTGGGGATGCAGAGCGTGTCGTCGATGATAAAGACCGGCGATGTGGGGTCCCATGCCGAGTAGCCACGTGCCTCAAACGTGTTGCGTATGCCACCGTTGGGGAATGAGCTGGCGTCGGGCTCCTGCTGCACGAGCAGCTTTCCGCTGAAGTTCTCGACCATCCCGCCCTTTCCGTCGTGCTCCACGAAGGCGTCGTGCTTCTCGGCCGTGCCTTCAGTCAGCGGCTGGAACCAGTGCGTGTAGTGCGTTACGCCCATCTCCATGGCCCACTGTTTCATTCCCGCTGCCACGGAGTCGGCTATTGAGCGGTCGAGCCTGGTGCCGTTGTCTATCACGTCTATGAGCTTGGCATAGACGTCGGCGGGCAGGTACTTGTACATCTTTTGGCGGTTGAACACATACTTTCCGAAGTATTCGGAAGGTCTTTCCTTTGGTGTCTCAACCTCTACTGCTTTCTTCTTGAAGGCCTCTTCGACAACCTGAAATCTTAAGTTTGCAGACATGTTCTATTCTTTTGTTTGATTGCTTGTTTTGTTTTGCTTGCCTGTTTTGTTGCTTCGGCTCGTTGTCAGTCGATGTATCGCTTTGTTATTTCGGCGTAGTCGTCTATTCGCCTGTCGCGTAGGAATGGCCACCAGCGGCGCACCTGCTCGCTGTGCTCCATGTCGATGCTGACTATTATGCTTTCCTCCTCGTCTTCGGATGCTTCGTAGAAGAGTTCGCCCTGCGGCCCGGCAACGAACGATGTGCCCCAGAACTGTATGCCGCCTGTCTGTCCCGAGGGGTCCGGCTCAAAGCCGACGCGGTTTACCGTGACCACTGGCAGGCCGTTGGCTACGGCATGTCCGCGTTGCACCGTCTGCCAGGCGCGTCGCTGGCGCTGCTGTTCGTCGGGCTCGTCGCTGAGCGCGTAGCCTATGGCCGTGGGATAGATGAGCAGCTCTGCGCCCCGAAGTGCCATGAGACGGGCGGCCTCCGGGTACCACTGATCCCAGCAAACCATCACTCCGAGGCGCCCCACAGAGGTGTCGATGGGCTTGAACCCGAGGTCGCCGGGGGTGAAATAGAACTTCTCGTAGTACGCCGGGTCGTCGGGGATGTGCATCTTCCGGTACTTGCCGGCTATGGTTCCGTCGCGCTCTATTACCACGGCCGTGTTGTGATACAGCCCCGGCGCCCTGCGTTCAAAGAGCGATGTGACGATGACAACGCCGTATTGGCGGGCCAGTTCGCCGAACATCTGCGTCGAGGGGCCGGGTATCGGCTCTGCGAGATCGAAGTTGTTGACGTCTTCCACCTGGCAGAAATAGAGCGAGTTGTGCAGTTCCTGGAGCACAATGAGCTCGGCGCCGCGCCGTGCGAGGTCTGCCACGCCTTCGGCAAGCCGCAGTATGTTGCCACGCACGTCGGCTGTGTTGTGTTGTTGCAGGAAGCCTATCTTGAGTTCTTTCATTTGATTCTGTTTTGTTGTCTTTGCAATATACCTTGGTTATAGTGTGCCGGCGGCATCGTCGCCGTGGCCGGCCGAGGGGTACTGCATGGTGCAGCAGTGCAGCGAACCGTGCTGAATAATGACGCTGCGGCAGTCGATTCCCACCACTTCCAGGCCGGGGAAGGCCTCTCTCATGATGCTCGCTGCCTCGGCATCAAGGTCGTCTTGTGCGTAGGTGGGGTAGAGTATGGCCCCGTTGATGGCGAGGAAGTTGGCGTAAGTGGCCGGAAGCCGCTCGCCGTCGTGATATATCGGGCGCGGCATGGGCAGCTTCAGGAGGCGGTAGGGGTGCCCGTCGGTGGTTGCAAGCGAGCGCAACTGTTGCTCCATGGCATGCAGTTCGCCGTACTGTTCGTCCGTGGGGTCGTCACAGCCCACATATAATAATGTGTCATTGGGGGCTATTCTCACCAGCGTGTCGATGTGTCCGTCGGTGTCATCTCCGGTCAGGTTGCCGTTGTTTATCCATATAATGCGGTCTGCGCAGAGTGTCTTTCTGAGATAAGAGTCAATCTCCTGCTGTGTCATTGGCTGGTTGCGGTTGGGAGCGAGCAGGCATCCTGTGGTGGTGAACACCGTGCCTCGGCCGTCGCTCTCGATAGAACCGCCCTCAAGCACAAACCCGTTGTGGTCGGCATATTCGCCCTCCACCATGCCGGCTTCGTAGAGTCGGCGGTTTATGGCGTTGTCTTTCGTGGCCTCAAACTTGTCTCCCCAGCCGTTGAAGCGGAAATCCAGCAACCTTCTTCGGCTGCCGTCGGTGAGCGAGATGAACGCGTGGTCGCGTGCCCAAGTGTCGTCTGTGGGGCAGGCAAAGGTGGTGATGTTGTCCAATAAGGTTTTCTCCGCTACCATGCCAATGGCTTCGATAGCCTCTTCGGGCCGTGGCGACACGATGACAAGCCGCTGCCGGCGGGCTATCTCGACAGCCATTTGTACGTAGGTGGCCGTGATTTGTGGCAGGATAGGCTGCCAGTCGGTGTCTTCATGCGGCCATGTGAGCTGTACAAACTCCTGCGTTTCCCATTCGGCGGGCAGTCGCCAACGGTGATGTTCGTTGCTGATAGGATCCATCTTTCGTTTAATTTATCTTCTCGAAGATGCCGCGTGGTGAATCGGTGCGAACTTGCCTTCATTTTCACCGTGGCGGATTTTCGTCTGCAAAGATACTATTTTTCCCCGATTCCTCAATTTAATTTGCGTTGATTTTGCGCAATAGTATACGTTGGCTGCATACCGGTGGCGTAGCCGTGCGACCGTTGCTCAACGGCCGTTGCCTGCGGCCCGTCTGATGTCGGCAGCCAGAATGCCGACTCCGGGAAACCCGCTGTGCGTGCGAATCAGCCGGTGCCAGGTGCCGGGTTGACTGAAAAACGATTTACACCGACCCCGGATGGTTGTTTGAGGGGTGGTGTATGGATATTTATTGAACCCATTTAAATATCTTGGAAAAAGTTAAAATGAAGTTCATTATATACCTTATATATATAATGCGCAGGCAGGGCAATGTTGGCGTGTGGCCTGCGGCAGTGTGCCTGATGCTCCGGGTTGCCGTGTAAAAGCATGCCTCCCGGCCTTTGGCATGGAGCTTACGGCCGGGAGGCATGATGGTGGTTGCGGTGTCATGGCTGCATTGTCCAGCCTGATGGTGACAGCCTCCGCACTATGCCTCGGCTTCGGGCACGATGTCGTCGTCGGCCTTTTTCACCGTCTTGCGTATTGCGCGCTTGCGCGTTGTTGCCTTCTTCTTGTCGTCGGTGGCCACCTTCTCGGCCTTGATGCCGGCCAGTTCGGGGTCAACGATGATGCGTCCGCAATATTCGCAGACAATGATTTTCTTGTGCATCTTGATGTCCAGCTGCCTCTGGGGGGGAATCTTGTTGAAGCATCCGCCGCAGGCGTCGCGTTGCACGTAGACGATTCCCAGTCCGTTGCGGGCGTTCTTGCGTATGCGTTTGAACGAAGTGAGCAACCGCGGCTCTATCTTTGCCTCGAGCTCAGTCACCTTTTCCTTCAGTTTCTCTTCCTCGGCGCGTGTCTCCTCCATTATTTCGTCGAGCTCGCTCTTCTTGATGTCGAGGTCGCTTTGGCGGTCTTTGATGGCCTCTTCGTTCTCGTGGAGCTCGTTGGTCTTCTCTTCTATGCGCGTCTGGGCCTCGCGTATCTTCTTGTTGCACAGCTCAATCTCGAGTGTCTGGAACTCTATCTCCTTGCTCAGCGTGTCATACTCGCGGTTGTTCTTCACGTCGTTCAGCTGCTCCTTGTAGCGCTCTACGCTGGCCTGTGCCTCGTTTATCTCGGCCTTTTTCTGGCTTACGGCCTTCTGGAACTCGTCTATCTCGCGCTTTATTTTGTCGATGCGTATCGTCAAGCCCTCTATTTCGTCTTCGAGGTCTTGCACTTCCAGGGGCAGCTCGCCCCTAAGGGCCTTCTTCTCGTCGATGGCCGAGAGTGTGGTCTGCAACTGATAGAGCGTTTTCAGCTTCTCTTCTACTGACAGTTCTGTGGGATCTTTCTTTGCCATGATTATAAGTATATTATGGGATTCGTGTTCGTTTCTGCCAGGAATAGGGGCAGATCCGGGCACGCCTCGCCGATTATTGATTTGAATATCTCGTTGGTGTATTGCTCGCTTTGGTAGTGGCCTATTACGCAAATCTGTATTTCCTGCTCGTGGCCGAAGTAAACATGGTAGTGCATCTCGCCCGTCACGAAGGCGTCGGCACCTGCCTTTATGGCCTCGCCCAGCAGGAAGTCGCCCGCCCCGCCGCAGATGGCCACGCGCCGGATGGGGCGGCGCAGCAACTCGTTGCACATGGCGCACTCCACGTCGAACTGCTTCTTGACGCCTATCACGAAGTCGTCGGCGGCCACGGCCTGTGGCAGCGACCCGATAACGCCGCTGCCAGCATCGGCCCCTCCGCCCTTGGGGGCAAAGAACTCAACGTCGGCCAGGCCCATCTTCTCGGCCATCTTGAAGTTTACGCCGCCGCGGGCGTTGTCCATGTTGGTGTGCATAGACACCACGGCTATGCCCGCGCGTATGGCTTTCATCACCGTGCGCTGCACGTAGTCGGCATCGGATATCGTTTTCAGTCCGCGGAAAAGCAGCGGGTGATGCGACACTATCAGGTTGCAACCCTTGCTTATTGCCTCGTCAACGATGCGCTCGTTGACGTCAAGGCACAATAAAGCCCCTGATGCTTCCGTCTCCGTCAGTCCCAGTTGCAGGCCGGCATTGTCCCAGTCTTCCTGCAAGGGCAGAGGCGCGAATCGTTCAAGGGCGCATATCACTTCCTTTATCTTCACGCTTTTACAGCTTTATTATATAATGTGGTTTCAATTTGCAAAGATACGCATTTTTGCCATTATATGGGCTTATATGCCGGTGCATTTAACTTTCTTTTACTGCTTTTTGCCCCTCGCGGGCCATTCACGGCTTTCAGGTTGCATCTGTCGTATGGCATGCCGGCAGTGGCAGGCCATTGCTGTGCGGGCTGTTGCGCAATTCGTTGCCCACGGGCCGTTGCGGCCCAACCGGGCTTGCCTCTGTGTGCCGTTTGTTTTGCGCCCCACCGATATGGGTGGTATTGCGTTGCAAAACGACCCGTTTCAGGCCCTAAGACGGCCCGTATTGCATCGTAAAACGGCATGTCTTGCAATCCGTTGTCATTCAGGCTGTTATGGCTGATGTGATGTGCGGCATACGCGTTGCCTCGGTTTAGTGGTGCCTTGACAGTGTTGTGGTGTGGTTGCAAAGGCGTTTTCACCTAAAAAATTTAGTTAAAAGCCTTGTGCTTCCTTTGTCGTTATGCTTAAAAATGCTATCTTTGCAATCGGGTTGATATATAGTGTTTTTTAATTAAGTAGGTGTTCAAAATTAATCGATACAATAGACCTTGCAGGTGTCCTCTATATCTTTGCCACCATCTTGTGTGCTCTTTCGGGCCGCATACCAAAGTCTCATCGGTCGCGTAGCCCGCTACGCTCCCTCTTCGGACTTTTGCATGCATCTCCGAAATAGCGCACAATTTGATGGCAATTAATTTTGAACACCTACTTATGTTTACTTTTTGGCAGCATCGGATATAGGTTTTTGTCTTGATGTAATGGCCGTTTTTATGTTAGAATTGTAGTGTATTATTGATTTTCATGGGCATGATGGGTATTGAGAGATATGTTTTTGCGGCAGCATTGGCCATGGTTTACGCTTCCGGGCAGGCCCAAGTGGCAAGTGGGGCGTATGCCGTTACGGGCAGTGTGGGCAGCCATGAGTTCGATGGGAAGACGGTTTACATAGACCCTTACAATGGCCGTACGCCGTTGGACAGTGCTGTCGTGACGGATGGCAGGGTTGTTTTCAGCGGGCAAACTGACGTGGCGCGGTATTGCAGGGTGGACGTTGGCGACGATGTTTACGCCAACTTCATTTTGGAACCGGGCAACATTGTCATTGATTTCGATTCGCTGCGTTGCGGACGGGGCACGGCGCTGAACGACATGGCTTTTCAGATGGAGCTTGAAGATGAGGCAAAAGATTCGGTGGTCAGGAAGATATGGAACGATGTTGAAGCCACTGTAGCCGACGAGGCCGGGCGCGAAAATGTGGCCGTAAGGCGTGTTAAGGACTACTACCACAAAGTTTTCAGAAAGTATTTCGCCGGCCATGAAGATGACGCCCTGGGGCATCTTCTACTCAATTCCGGCTTTTGGGCCAACATGAGGCTCGGTGATAAGGCTGCCGTATTGGCAGAGCTTGGCCCACGGTTGCGGTCAACGTCTGTGGCGCGGCGGGAGATACGGAAGGTGGAAGAGCGCAACCGTATGCTCGCTGCGCGCGGGCATACTGGGCCGGGAGCCATGTTCAAGGACGTTGAAGGCAAAGGCCTGGACGGCCGCCCAGTCGCTCTTGGCGACTACGTAGGCTGTGGCCGTGGTTACGTGTTGCTCGATTTCTGGGCCTCTTGGTGCGGGTCGTGCAAGGCAGAGATGCCTTATCTGTCCCGGCTTCACCGTGAGTTTGGTGGCAAGGGGCTCACGGTGGTCGGCATGTTTGTGGCCGACACGGAGGAGAATTTCACCAAGGCAGTGAGTGATGAGGGCGTTGTGTGGCCACAGATTTACGACAGCGGCAACGCCGCCCGCGGGCTTTATGGCGTAGCGGGCATACCAGAGATTATCCTCTTCGGGCCCGACGGGCGTATCGTGGAGCGCGGCCTGCGCGGCGAAACCATGGTAACGAAGGTGACAGAGATAATGAACAAACATAAAAAGGGATTATGAACAGCATCAGAACTTTGGCTCTCGCCGCAGTGATGGCGATGGCGGCAATGCCGGGAATGGCCGGGGAGGCCGCAAGGAAAGTGTGCGTTGTCAATGGCGACCTGAACGGATGGCCGGCCAACCTGGTGACAATTGCGCGCCTGGGTGAGGACGACCGTTATTACGCCGACACCATACCGATTGGTGACGGGCACATCCGCTACGAGCTGGATGCCGACGGAAGCACTGCATATTGCATTACGGCATGGCGTGGTGTAAGCGGTCGGCATGCAAATTTCATTGCTGAAAATGGTGAGGTAAGCATAACTTTCCATCCGGACGGCGTGGCCGATGTGCGTTCGGACACGCCTCTCAACAAGGAGATGCGGCGCGTGGTGGCTGCGACAGACACCATTACGGCAGCGGCTTTCGGCAGGCTTGAGGCATTGGAGAGGGCAAA
>NZ_JAMBLP010000010.1:0-120625 GCF_023336985.1 Marseilla massiliensis
CTGCCCACCCCCATTGCGGGCTCAAAGCAATGCAAGTCCGGGAGGACATTCCGACGGCCCCCGCCTGTGGCACATCAAACAACAAATAAAAATGCCAACGATGGATAAACGACAAATCATCGACACCAACTTCGACACAGCAAAGGCCGATATGAAAACAACCGACTTCATCGACAACGACATAGCGCTCTACGATGACGCCAGTAAGATTCAACTGCCCAAGGAGCCGCGCCGCACAACCTTCATCTTCGTGGGTCTGTGCACAGCGGGCACCGCGAGCTATACAATCGACACCGAGGAAATCACAGTGAAGAAAAACGACATAGTGATAATATCAGAGCGAAGGGTGACCGAGAACTACACGGCCAGCCCCGACCTGGAATGCATCGGCATGTTCATGTCGATGAACTTTTACTACGAGACCATACGCAACGTGAGCGACATATCGGCAATGCTCATCTTCTCGCGCACAAACCCCGTGGTGAGCGTCAGCGAGAATAACGCCAAGATGTTCACCAACTACTTCAGGATACTGCAGAGCAAGACTGCCGACACATCCAACCCCTTCCGCCGCAAAGTGGTGCAGGCGCTCGTGCTGGCCATGTTCTACGACCTCAACGCCATCATCCACCACATGGAGACCAGGGGCATCAGCAAGCGACCAAGGGCCGACATCATCTTCACCGAGTTCATCAGGCTCGTCGAGGGCAACTTCAAGAGCGAGAGGCGCGTGTCGTGGTACGCCGAGCAAATGTGCATAACGCCCAAATACCTGGCCGAGACGGTGAAGCAGGTGAGCCGGCGCACGCCCAACGAATGGATAGACAACTACGTGACGCTCGAGCTCAGGCTGAGGCTCAAAAACTCGTCGAAGAGCATCAAGGAGATTGCCACCGACATGCACTTCCCCAACCAGTCGTTCCTGGGCAAGTACTTCAAGGAGCACGTCGGACTCTCGCCCTCGTCGTACAGGAAGGAGCAATCGCGCCACAGGAGAAACTGAACGGCAGGCAAGGCCGGCGCGGAAAAATCACGACACCACACCGCACGCGCCGCCAAGGCGGCGGCGAAGCAACGCAAAACGGGGCATCCGACACAACCAAACAGCACGTTTGGCCATGCCGGACGCCCCGTTTTGCATCATGAAACGGCCGTCGGAGCCAACCCTCTGGGCCACAGCGGCTTGGCGCGGCCGGGGCTTCGGCGCGGCAAGATGGAACAAATGCTTACAAAAAGCAGCCCGACGGACCGGGCCGACAGGCCGCCGGGCAACGCCGGGGGCAGCCCCCACACAGGGCCGGGCAACGCCGGGAACGCGCCGCCCCCGATGAACAACACTCACATTTCACAGGCAATTACAAGCCTGCAAGCGGCATTCAGCAACACAACCAGAAATATTCGGGGGCATCGACGGCGCAATATTGAAACATAAATCGGACAAATATTCCTAAACAAGTGCCCCTCCCAACTTTTTTGGTCAAATGCTTGCTGAGAGTGAGTGAATTTATTAACTTTGCAATCAGATACACGCCCAGGCCACACAACGGCCGGCGCGATTAAGAGTAATCAATATGGACAGCACAACAAACAAGCAAAACGAGTTTGTGCGGCAGGTGGCAGAGCAGAAATACGAATACGGCTTCACCACCGACGTACACACCGAAATAATAGAAAAAGGCCTGAACGAGGACGTTGTCCGACTAATATCGCAGAAAAAAGGCGAACCTCAGTGGATGCTCGACTTCCGCCTGAAAGCCTTCAAGCGATGGCAGGGCATGACCCAGCCGGCGTGGGCGCACGTCCACCTGCCGGAGATAGACTACCAGGCCATATCCTACTACGCCGACCCCATGGCCGGCAGGAAGAGTGACAAGAAGGAAATAGACCCGGAACTGATGAAGACCTTCGACAAGCTGGGCATACCGCTCGAAGAGCGACTGGCGCTGAGCGGGGTGGCCGTCGACGCCATCATGGACTCCGTGTCGGTGAAGACGACGTTCAAAGAGGAACTGGCCAAAAAGGGAATCATATTCTGCTCCATCGGCGACGCCATCAAGATGCACCCCGAACTGGTAAGGGAATACCTCGGAATGGTGGTCCCCAGCTCCGACAACTTCTTCGCAGCGCTCAACAGCGCCGTGTTCAGCGACGGGTCGTTCGTCTACATCCCCAAGGGCGTGAGGTGCCCCATGGAGCTCAGCTCCTACTTCCGCATCAACGCACGCAACACGGGCCAGTTTGAGCGCACGCTGATAGTGGCCGACGACGACTCGTATGTGTCATACCTGGAGGGTTGCACCGCCCCCATGCGCGACGAGAACCAGCTGCACGCCGCCATCGTCGAGATTGTGGTGAAAGACAGGGCCGAGGTGAAATACTCGACCGTGCAGAACTGGTATCCCGGCGACGAGCAGGGCCGGGGCGGAGTGCTCAACCTGGTGACCAAGCGCGGCGACCTGCGCGGCGAAGGCAGCAAGCTGTCGTGGACACAGGTGGAAACGGGCTCCGCCGTGACGTGGAAGTACCCCTCGTGCATACTCCGCGGCGACAACTCGGTGGCCGAATTCTATTCGGTGGCGGTCACAAACAACTACCAGGAAGCCGACACCGGCACCAAGATGATACACCTCGGGCGCAACACCAAGAGCACCATAATAAGCAAAGGCATATCTGCCGGCAAGAGCCAGAACTCTTACCGCGGACTGGTCAGGGTGGCACCGGCGGCCGAGGGAGCGCGCAACTACTCGTCGTGCGACTCGCTGCTGCTGGGCAGCGACTGCGGAGCCCACACCTTCCCCTACATGGACATACACAACGACACGGCAGTAATAGAGCACGAAGCCACGACAAGCAAGATAAGCGAAGACCAGCTGTTCTACTGCAACCAGCGGGGCATACCTACGGAACAGGCCGTGGGGCTCATCGTGAACGGCTATGCCAAGGAGGTGCTCAACAAGCTGCCCATGGAGTTTGCGGTTGAAGCGCAGAAGCTCCTGAGCGTATCGCTCGAGGGAACGGTGGGCTGACGGCATGCCACAGCACGACGGAGCCTGCACGCCAAGCACAATAACAGAATCAAAGAACACCAATCACAACAAGCATATATGTTAGAAGTAAAAGACCTGCACGCCAAGATTGGCGACAAAGAGATACTGAGAGGCATCAACCTCACCATAAAAGACGGCGAGACCCACGCCATCATGGGCCCCAACGGTTCGGGAAAATCAACACTGAGCGCTGTGCTCGTGGGCAACCCGCTCTACGAGGTGACAAGCGGCTCGGCCACGTTCAACGGCAAAGACCTGCTGGAGATGAACCCCGAAGACAGGGCGCACGAGGGCCTGTTCCTGTCGTTCCAGTACCCCGTGGAGATTCCCGGGGTGTCGATGACCAACTTCATGCGCACGGCAATCAACGAAAAGCGCAAGTATGAAGGCAAGGAGCCGCTGAGCGCAGCCGACTTCCTGAAGCTCTCAAGAGAGAAGAGGAAGATAGTGGAGCTTGACAGCAAGCTCGCCAACCGCTCGGTGAACGAGGGCTTCAGCGGCGGCGAGAAGAAGCGCAACGAGATATTCCAGATGGCCATGCTGGAGCCGAAGCTGTCGATTCTCGACGAGACCGACTCCGGGCTCGACGTCGACGCGCTGCGCATAGTGGCCGAAGGCGTCAACAAGCTCAAGACGCCCGACACCAGCTGCATCGTCATCACGCACTATCAGAGGCTGCTCGACATACTGAAGCCCGACGTGGTGCACGTGCTCTACAAAGGAAGGATAGTGAAGACAGGAGGGCCCGAGCTGGCACACGAGATTGAAGAGCGGGGCTTCGACTGGATTAAAGCGGAAGCAGGGGAGGACTGACATGGCTGGCAACGACAAACCCAAGACAACAGGCAGCGACGCAGCAAGGCAGTACATGGACATCTACGCGCAATGCCGCGACATGATACACAGCCACAGTTGCGACGTGATGAACGCCCCGCGGGACGCCGCCTACGACGACTTCTGCCGGCAAGGGCTGCCCACAAGGAAGGTGGAACGGTACAAGTACACCGACATGGCGCCGCTCTTCGCTCCCGACTACGGCCTCAACCTTAACAGGCTGGAAATACCGGTCAACCCTTACGAGGCCTTCAGGTGCGACGTGCCCAACCTGAGCACATCGCTTTACTTCGTGGTCAACGACGCTTTCTATACCAAACTGCAACCCAAAGGCCACCTGCCCGAAGGCGTAATAATTGGCTCTTTGGCCGAAGAAGCCGCGAAAATGCCCCATCTCATCGGGAAATACTACTCGCGCATAGCCAAGACCGACGGCGATGCGATAACCGCCCTCAACACAATGATGGCGCAAGACGGACTGCTTGTGTATGTGCCCAAGGGCACAAAGGTTGACCGCACGGTGCAGGTGATAAACATACTGCGCTCCGACGTCGACCTGATGGCCAACCGCCGCGTGCTCATCATAGTGGAACCGGAAGCCGAGATAAAGCTGCTGTTCTGCGACCACGCCGTCGACGACCGCAAGTTCCTCACCACACAGGTCATCGAGGCATACGTGGGAGACAACGCCGGGCTCGACCTTTACTGCCTGGAGGAAACCCACGCCAAGAACACAAGGGTGAGCAACCTCTACATAGAGCAGCAAGCCAACAGCCGGGTGAACCACAACATCATCACGCTGCACAACGGGGTGACACGCAACAAGACCGACCTGGCATTCTGCGGCGAGGGCGCCGAGTGCAACCTTTGCGGCTGCGTGATTGCCGACAAGCAGCAACACGTTGACAACAACACGCTCATAGACCACCGCGTGCCGCACTGCACAAGCAACGAACTGTACAAGTATGTGCTCGACGGACACGCCACCGGCGCTTTTGCCGGGAGGGTGCTGGTGCGCCACGGGGCACAGAAGACTGTCTCGCAGGAAACCAACCAGAACCTGTGCGCAACCAAGGAGGCACGCATGTACACCCAGCCCATGCTGGAGATATATGCCGACGACGTGAAATGCGCACACGGATCTACCGTCGGGCAGCTCAACGACGCCGCCATGTTCTACATGCAGCAGCGCGGGATACCGGTCAAGGAAGCCAAGCTTCTGCTTGAGTTTGCCTTCATCAACGAGGTGATCGACCAGATGCAACTGGCACCGCTGCGCGACCGGCTGCACTACCTGGTGGAGAAAAGGTTCAGGGGAGAGCTCAACAAATGCGAAGGATGCAACCTGTGCAAATAAACAACACCGACACCCAACAGCCAACATGAGCAAGATGAATTACGACGTTAACGCCATAAGAAAGGACTTCCCGATACTGTCGAGGACGGTTTACGACAAGCCGCTCGTATACCTCGACAACGCCGCCACTACGCAAAAGCCATTGTGCGTGCTCGACGCCATGCGCGACGAATACCTCAATGCCAATGCCAACGTGCACCGGGGAGTGCATTATCTGTCACAGCAGGCAACCGACTTGCATGAAGCTGCGCGCGAAACCGTGCGCAGCTTTATCAATGCCGGAAGCACAACCGAAATCATATTCACGCGCGGCACCACCGAGAGCATCAACCTCGTGGCCTCGTCTTTCGCCGAGGCGTTCATGCAACCGGGCGACGAGGTGATTGTCTCCGTAATGGAACACCACTCCAACATAGTGCCATGGCAGCTGCAGGCAGCCAAGCGCGGCATCACGATAAAGGTGATTCCGATGGACGACCGCGGCAACCTAGTCACCGATGGAATCGACGATTTGTTCACCGAAAGGACTAAAATTGTGAGCATAGCCCACGTGAGCAACGTGCTCGGAACGGTCAACCCGGTGGAAGAAATCATACGCATCGCCCACTCGCACAACGTGCCCGTGATGGTTGACGGGGCGCAGAGCGCCCCTCACTTCAAGGTCGACGTGCGCTCGATGGACTGCGACTTCTTCGTGTTCAGCGGCCACAAGATGTACGGGCCCACCGGCATCGGCGTGCTCTACGGCAAGGAGGAGTGGCTCGACCGGCTGCCGCCATACCAGGGCGGCGGCGAGATGATAGAGAGCGTGAGCTTCGAGAAGACGGTGTTTGAGCACCTGCCGTTCAAGTTTGAGGCCGGCACGCCCGACTACATCGCCACACACGGACTGGCAAAGGCCATCGAATACATCGGGCGGATTGGCCTCGACAACATCACGGCCCACGAGCACGAGCTCACCACTTACTGCATGGAGCAACTCGGCGGCATCGATGGAATCAGGCTTTTCGGCCAATCCGACCATAAGGACGCCGTCGTTTCGTTCCTCGTGGGCGACATCCACCACCTCGACATGGGCACCCTGCTCGACCGGCTGGGCATTGCCGTGCGCACGGGTCACCACTGCGCACAGCCCCTGATGGACCGTCTGGGCATACTCGGAACGGTGCGTGCGTCGTTCGCCCTGTACAACACGAAAGACGAAGTGGACGCCCTCGTCGACGGAGTGCGCCGCGTTAGCCGCATGTTCTGACCGCCGGCGGCAGCCCACATGTGCCGCCCCGCCCAACACGACGCCTGCCGACGACAGGCCACAAGCCCTTGCATGTATACCATGGCGGGCATTGGCGCAAGCAGGTTGGGAGCAAACAGGCAAACCGCCACTACGCCCGTGAATGGCTGCAAAACAGCAAAGAAAGTGCAGAAAAAGCCCCATTCCATCGGCAAAGGGCCAACAACGGCGGCAAGGCGCAGCCAAATGTGCCGCCCGACGGAAGGCAAATGAATGCCAGGAAAAAGCCCGGCAACGGGAAAAACACATGCCCCGGCCTGCAAACCAACACAAGGCTTGCAGGCCGGGGCATAACTTTATTCTGTCTGCCTGGCAATATCAGCGTTGCCAACCACACCATTTCAATGGGCCGAATGCCGCAACCGGCCGGTGAAAGACACCGTGGCCGAGACCGCCGATGCCGCTCATTCCTCCACCTTCAGCCCCAGACGGCGACATCCGCCCAGCGCCGCCACGAGCCACGCAAGGCAGGCCGCGCGTAGCGCCAGGGGGCAGTCGACAGGAAAAACCGTCAGGAAAAACGCCGCTTGGGCGTTCAACAGCTTCAACGTCTGCCTGATGCCAAGCTCCACACCGAGCACTCCAGAGTAATACTTTGCCAAAGGCGAGAGCACTCTCCGTGCCGCCTTTGCCACCATGACGGATGCCGTGGCTGTGCCGTCTGCCACCCTCACACCGGTTGTCAATGTCATTTCCTCTTTCATTTCCATATATATTATTGTCTTGTTTGTTTAATCGTACGATGCAAAGTAACCTATCTTTTGCGCACAATATGTTCATTCTGCAAGTTTGTTGGTTAACAATTACTAAGCATTAACAACCGTTCACAATCACGGCCAAACAAGAACCACCATCAGCCAATGGCCACGCAGCCATCTCCGCCGACAGCCCCGGAAGCCGTGCCGAGGGCCGGCAGCCGCCGAGGGCCGGCATGCCGGCAGCACAGAAAAGGCCCCCGCCGGCACCAACCGGCGGGGGCCATGACCCTGCTGAAGCCTCAACAGGCTTCAACCAACACTACTTTACAACCACCTTACGGCACTTTCCGGCCGACTTAACTATGTATATGCCACTGCTCAGGTTGCCCTCCGCCACCCTGTCGCCCGACAGAGTGTAGTATGCAGCGGCTTCGGTCGCATCGGCCTCTGCAGCCGTTATGCCGTCGGCAACGGCGTTTTCAAAGTCGGCATACCTTATTCCACCGGCATTGGCAACCTCACATGCCGTGGCATCCTCGTCGTCGTAATTATATATGAAGGCCACAGCCTGCAGGTTGTCGCGCACCCACTGGGAGCTCAACACAAACTCGCAAGAGTAGACATAGTCGTCGCCGGTCCACTCTATGGCGTCGCCCCACGTGCTGTTGCAGGCCCTCACCACATGGTTGTGGGTGAAACTGCCCGACGCCCCGGCCTGGCTCCTCGCGCTTATTCCGTCTTCGAGCAGGTAGACAGTGATGCGCGGATTGTCGCAAATGGCGTCGATTGACTTCGCCCCGCTCACCGTCACCCTGACCTTGTTGTTGTCTGCCTCGTCAACGGCGGCCTCAACCTCCATCGAAACGTAAGCCGGCTCGGCCAGCCGAGCGTTCCAGTAAGCCTCCATCTCGCCCTGCGACGTGGGGCACATCACCGGCGTGCTACCGCTGAAGTTATAGCGGTCTATCATCATGGCAGGCGCATAGGTGCTTCCCCCGGCGTTGTAGAACCACAGATAGTCGGTTGCAAACGAGGCCGTGAGCCAGTCGGTGTAATACCCCGAATGGTGGCAGGCAACGAAAACACGGCCGTCGTACTGGCCCGACTCGAGGGCATCATTGATGTAGGCGGCCACGCGCGGACAGTTGGGGCATTGCTCCGTGGTGAATTCCTCGACGATGATGTTGCGCGTGAAATCGTGCGTCACCACCTCAAACGACCCGGAAAGCATGTTGTCAGACGGGTCTTCGTCGGCCCCCTCGGCAATGTTGCCTATCGTCACGGTGGCTTCGCTCACTCCGTCGCCCTCGTCCGTTATGCCCGGCTCAACCGTAACGCTGAAGTCCATCGTCTCGTTGTATGCCAGGTTTGCGTCTACATGCGCCGCGCAAGGGCCAGTCCCGCCCTCAGCATCGACAATGACGTCAAAGCCGCTGACGGTCACCGTGGCCAGGTTCTTGACGCTTCCCGACACCGTGAGAGTGCCTTTCTGTATTGCGTAACGCTTTTGCAGGCTCACATCTGTGAGCGCAAGGTTTACCGAAGGCAGCCTGTCGCCATACACAAGCCCCTCAACACACAGCGTCCCCTCGCTGCCCCTGTCGGCCCACTCTTCGCCCGGCATCTTGACATAGAGGCCGCCCGGAGTAGGCACCGACAGCGTGGAGAGCCCGAACGAAGCCCCCTTCTGATGGAACGAGTAGCCAATGTAAAGGCCTCCGGAGCCATCCTCGGGTATGTCGTAAGGCGTCTCGAGCCCCACCACGTTCCATCCTTTCGCAATCTTAACCTCAGAGTCGGTGGTGATACGGCCCTCGGCGATGTTGTCGCCGTCGAGTTCGCTGCGCACCCACACCGTCAGCGTGTCCACATTGAGCTTCGATGCCAGTCCCGCCCTTATGGAGTCTATGCTGTTGCCGCCGTATGTCGCAATGGTGCCGGCGGGAATATAGATTGCAGCGCTTATCCAAACATCTTTCTCAGACGAGGCAATGTTGCCGCTCGTGCTCACTTCCCCGTTGCAATACCCCACGTTGATGCCCGACACATCTGCATATCCCTGCAGCCCGAGCGAGAGCATTGCCATGATAGATAAAATGGTCTTCTTCATCATTTCCTCAATATTTTGTTAGTCCTTACGGTACCGTCGTCATAATAAACCTTCACTATGTTCAGTCCGCGTGCCAGCGTCGCGACGCGCACTCCGGCCGCGTTGTAAATCTCCTGGGCCACAGGCTTGGCCGTGGGAGACGCCGCAGGCTTGATGCCCGAGGCCCATCCGTCGCGTGTGAACACGAATATGTCGTCGAGCTTGAGCACATACTGGCCCATGCAGTCGTGGTGGCGGAAGCAGATGTTGACCGTCTGCCCGGCGTAGTCGCCCAGGTCTACCACGTTCTCGCGCCACACGCTGGCATCGAGGGTGTCGAGCGTCTGGGTGAGCAACGGCGTGAGCGAGCCAAGGCTGCCGGCATCGGCCACCTGCTCGGGCGTTGCCACGTAGACGCTGTATGTCTCGCTTGGCCTGTTCGAACTGTGCGAAGCGGCATACCAACGCATCACCGCGCCGTCGGCAGGAATGGTTATGGCAGGCGAGAACAGCCAGTTGTCGGGCTCAATGTCGCCGTTGTAGAAACTGTATGACGCCGAGCCTATGCAGTCGTTGCCTCCGTGGCACCACTCGGGATAGTAGCCAGCGAAGAGGTTGTAGCCCAGGTTCCAGCACTCCCCGTCGAGGTCGGCATCGTAATAGCTCCATCCGTAGGCCTGGTCTTCAATGTCGCCGATGAGCAGCAAGCCGTCAGAGCTGCGCGCCACTCCCTTGCAGTCTACCACGAAGTCGCCGGCGTTGGTCTTTATTGTCAGCTGTCCCTCGAAGTCGCCCGGCTCCGACGGGTAGAACCACAGCTCCACTTCGAGCTCCTTGTCGAACGCCGCGGCAGACGTTGGCGTTATCCCGTAGAACGGGGCGTTGCCCTCTATCGAGTTGACCACGAGGTCAAGGCTGCCCGTGTTGTGCAGCCTCACCCTGGCCACGGTGTACCGCTGGTTGCCCACATAGGTGGAGTCGAACACCACCTCGGTGTCGAGCAGCTCGGCCGAGTGCTCCTCGAAGTCGATGACGTGCAGCCTGAGGTTGCTCAGCTCGAGGCGGTCTTTGCCGTGGAACACCGTGTCGCCACACTGGTAGAACGAGAACTTGATGTAATGGTCGCCGGGGATGCAGGTCAGGAACGACCTCCACGAATCACTGCTGCCGAACACTGCCTCCGAGCCGGCGTCGGTATCGCCGAAGGCGTAGGTCATGCCGCTGTTCATCGGGTGGGATATCTCAAACGTGGAGTAGTCGCCCGAGTAGCTTGCGCCCGGCGTGCCATACGAGTGTCCGTCCCACGAGAGGTAGCCGATCTTGCCCGAGGGCACCGAGAAGTTTACCTGCAGCCACGACGTGTTGGCCGTGTAGTCGGGCTGCTGCGAGCTTGCGTTGTAGGCCATGTCGCCCTCTACGATGAACGGGCTCTGCGAGTTGGTCGTGAACGTCATGCTCTCTGCGCCCTCGGCCACTATCTTGCTGAAGTCGGGCATATCCCTAACAAATGCCTTCAGCGTCACCTCGAAGTTGCCGGCGCTGGTCTCCAGCGTGGCCTTTCCCTCGTAGGTGCCGGCCTTGTCGGCCCTGAACGCTACCTGCACAGCCAGCTGCTTAAGTATCTCGGCAGAGCCCGAGGGCCTCAGCACCGTAAAGGCCTCGTTGTCACACCCCACGGCATTGACCGTGAGCGGGGCGAGCCCCTTGTTGAGGAGCGTTATCTCGGCCTCTCCCTCTACGGTGTTGCCATCAACGATGAAGTTGCCGAAGTCTACCGTCGGCGTCACCAGCTCGGCCGCGTTGGCGTCGGCCGGACTGCTCTCCAGGCACAGGTCGTAGACATACAGGTGGTTGTCGTCGATGCCGGAGTAATAGTAGCTGTCATACTGGAACTTCACATTGTGCTCGCCCGGGGCCAGTTCCACCTCGCCGTCGATGGTCGCCTCGGCGTCGGTATAGCTGGCATAGGCCGTGTTCATGTCGTCGACGAACATCCCGCCGGCGTTTGAGTACCAGTAGCCGGTGTTGAAGCTCTTGCCTTTCCACGAGAAGCGGCCCACCTGCCCGTCGGGCACGGTGAACTTGACGTTGAGCCACGACGAGGCGTTGCCGTCGCCGTGGGTCATCGACTGCGCCACGGCTGTGCCGTCGTCGAGGGTCTGCATGGCAAAAGGATAGTCCACTCCGGTGGAGAACTCGAAGTCGCCGCCCTTCACGATGCCGCTGTAGTCGGGAAAGGGCTCAACCACCCCACCGAGCAGCATCAGTATGGGCTCGGCGCTGCCGGCCGCGTTCTCATACTCAATCATGGCTATGCCCTCATACTCGCCGGGCTCGGCGGCCGAGAACCTGAACGTGACGCTCGCCGTGTCTTGGCCGCCAACGGAGCCCATGCCGTCGGCCGACGTGAACGACTCGCCGTCAGACTCTACCGTCGTGACGAAGTCGGCGGCGTCGGCCCCCATGTTTATCAGCGTCACGCTGCGGTCGATAGGCGTGTTGGGGAATGTAGTGCCGAAGTCGAAGCTGCTGTTGAAGGCCACCAGCTGTGAGCCGGCCTTGGGCAGCACGGCCCTAAAACTGCGGTAAGTGACATACTGCCCGTACGACTGCGACCCGTTGGCCGTGTATTGCGCCACGCCGAAGCTTTGGTCGGTGGTGATGGCCTCGAAGTCGCCTTCAACGTTGAACACCAGCTCCGTCTGGGGGCTTAGCGTGCCCTCTTCGTCAACGGTGCCGCAAATGAGCGTGCCCACATAGGCCCCGCCAAGTATGCCCACAACCGTTGCGTTGGCAAAGTTGGTTGACGCGGGTATGGTGATTGTCTTCTGCTGCGGGTCGTAAACGCCCTCCACGGGATACTCCGTGTTGACGTAATACGTGTTGTCGGGGTCGTAGAGGTTGAACAGGTTCTTAAACGTTACCTTCGTCCCGTCGACGGCAATGCCTATGTCGTATATCTTGATGTCGCCGCCGTCGTAGGTGAACGAATAGTTTTTCATGTATGTCTGGGCTGCGGTGAAATAAGCCACGGTGTCTACCGACTGGCCGTCGGCGCGCTTCAGGCCCGTAGGCTTGGGCCTTGCCACAGGATGACTCGACAGCACCTGCCTGTGCTTCGCCGCCTGTTCCATTAGTAGTTTGCCATCATACTGGCGTTGCAAATTCAGTGGGTTGAATGTCTTTGGCAGTATGTCCGCCGGCTTGCCGGGCAACTGCTGAGCGTACGTTGCAATGCTCAAGCCAAAGGCAATGATTAAAGCTGGTAAAGTTTTCATACGCATCAATTGTTGGTTAATGTTAACGATTATTCGCCGGCAAATATAACACAATCTTTTAAAAACACAAAATAAATACACAAAAATATTCTTTGTGAGATATAAAACTTTCGGTTTGCCAGATTTGAGCTATATATTTCTTAAGATTGTAAGATAGACAACAAACCGCCATATTACATATTATTTAATAAAACAGGAGCCAAATGCAACAGAAACTTAAAGCCGCCACGCCCGCCAAACGCCCGGCGGAGCGGCGCGGCACATACAGGCCTGTGGCACGGATTGCGGCGCAGAGGCAAACAAGTGAAGGCGCGACACAATAAAACCGCGGCCACGGCGGTTATCATTATTGTGGCGACAAACCGCCCGGCGGCGCGACGCCAACACAGACAACAACCGCAAAACGAACCTGGAAATGACAAAACTGAAGCCTGCCGCGCTCGAGAGCCATTACTACGACGGGCTCGTCGAGGCCGGATGCGACGAGGCCGGGCGCGGGTGCCTGGCCGGAAGCGTTTATGCCGCCGCCGTGATTCTGCCGCCCGACTACCGCAACGACGCCCTCAACGACTCAAAACAGCTGTCGGCCAAGAGCCGCAACCGCCTGCGCGAAGAGATTGAGCGCGACGCCGTGGCATGGGCCGTGGGCATTGTGACGCCCGAAGAGATTGACCGCATCAACATTCTCAACGCCAGCATTCTGGCCATGCACCGCGCCCTCGACGCCCTCAAGGTGCGACCGGAAGCCGTGATTGTAGACGGCAACCGGTTTAAGCCTTACGCCGGCCTGCCCTATTCCACCATAGTGAAAGGCGACGGAAAGTATCTTGCCATAGCCGCCGCGAGCATTCTGGCCAAGACTTATCGCGACGACTACATGGACAAACTGGCCGAACAATACCCCCAATACGATTGGCAGAGCAACAAAGGCTACCCCACGAAAAACCACCGAAATGCAATAAAAACATTCGGAATCACCCCATTCCATCGGCGGACGTTCAACCTGCTGGGCAACACGCAGCTGACGCTCTGGCCCGACGACGGACAGTGAGCGCAACGCCGACGGGGCGCCAAGGCCCGGGGGCGGCCACGCCGACGGGGCACGGAAAAGAGCCGGACGGGCTGCAAGCGCAACCGCCTGGCAGCCAGCCTGTTGGCAAAACGGGCCGTATGGCAGTGCAAAACGGGCCGTTTCAGAGTGCAAAACGGCCCATACCGGCAGGCAAAACGGCCCATCTGGCAGAACCGTATAGCCAATTGGCGGTTAATAAACATTAAAAGCATAGCGCCCGGACGTTTTTATATGTATATTTGCATCATGGTTCCGCACGTGGCGCAATGGCCCTGCGGAATACACAGAGAAACCTAATCAAAACCGACTAACCACCCAACAGCCATGACGACAAGACCATTCTGCATAGCCCTGGCACTCGCCGCATGCCTCACCTGCCGCGCCCAACTGACCATTGAGCAGTGCTACGAAAAGGCAAGGGCCAACTACCCGCTCATAAAACGATACTCGCTGATAGACAAGACCGAGGGCATCGACCTGGCACGCGCAGCCAAGGGCTACCTGCCGCAGCTGGCCCTGTCGGCCCAGGCGTCGGTGCAGAGCGACGTGACCGACATACCCATCGATCTGGGCAGCATCGGCGTGGACGGCATAGAGATACCCACCATGAGCCGCGACCAGTACAAGGCCACCATAGACCTGAGCCAGTCGATATGGGACGGGGGCAACATCAGCTCGCGGCGAAAGGCGGTGCGCGCACAGGCAGAGGCCGACAGGCGGCAGACCGACGTGAACCTCTACGCGGTGAACGCACGGGTGAACAGGGTGTTCTTCGGCCTGCTGCTCGTCGACGCGCAACTGGGGCAGAACCGCCTGCTGCAAGACGAGCTGGCCAGCAACTGCCGGAGGGTTGAAGCCTGCATGGCCGGCGGACTGGCCAACCAGTCGGACGCCGACGCGCTGCACGTAGACCTGGCCAGGGCCAGGCAGGCCGAGGCGCAGCTGAAGGCCACCAGGGCCGGGCTCGGGGCCATGCTCTCGCTGCTCATAGGCGAGCCCGTGGACAGCACAACGCAACTGGCCCGGCCCACAGGCGCGACGCCGCCGACGGCCGCCGCCAACCGCCGCCCCGAACTGTCGCTCTACGACGCGCAGGCCGCGGCGCTGCGCACACAGGGCTCGGCCATAACCGCCGGGCTCATGCCGCGCCTCAGCCTGTTTGCCACAGGGGGCTACGGCAAGCCCGGGCTCGACATGTTCGACGACCGATTCAGGCTGTTCGGCATAGCCGGCGTGAGGCTGCAGTGGAACATAGGGGCCCTGTATACGGCCAAGGCCGACCGGCGCCGCATAGAGACGGGCATCGACGAGGTGGCAAACAGGCGCGAGGCATTTGTCTTCGACACCGCCCTCGACACGGCGCAACGCTCGGCCGAGATAAGGAAATACGACGAGATGATAGGCTACGACGACGAGATAATACGCCTCAGGCGAAGCGTCAAGCAGGCATCGGTGGCAAAGATGGAGCGGGGAACGATATCGGGCACCGACCTGGCCACCGACATCAACGCCGAGCACGCTGCCGTGCAAGACAAGATTCTGCACGAGACGCAGCGGCTCGAAGCCATCTACAACCTGAAGTTTGCAACCAACAACTAACGCACAACGACTATGAGACCATCAGCGTTTTTGGCACTTGCGGCGGCCCTGGCCGCGGCATCGTGCAGCAACGGCGGCGACGGCCACGACGCCTCGGGCGTGTTCGAGACCACCGAAGTGACAGTGTCGGCCCGGGGGGCCGGCGAGATTATGCGCCTCGACGCCGAAGAGGGGCAGACACTGAGCGCCGGGCAGACCGTGGGCCAGATTGACACCGTGCAGCTGTCGCTCAAGAGAGCCGAGCTCGAAGCGTCGCTCCAGGCTGCCGACAGCCGCCGCTACAACGTGGCAAGGCAGGTGGCGGCACTGCGCAGCGAGATAGCCACGGCCGAGCGGGAGAGGCGGCGCTTCGAGGCGCTCGTGGCCCAAAAGGCGGCCAACGCCAAGCAACTCGACGACATCAACGCCCGGCTCGACGCGCTAAGGGCGCAACTCAAGGCGCAGCAAGAGACGCTCGAAAAGGGCAACAGCGGCGCCGGAGCGCAGGCCAGGGCCATCGAGGCGCAGATAGCACAGGTGGAAGACCGCATGGCCAAGTGTGCCATTGTGTGTCCTACGGGCGGCACCGTGCTGGCCAAGTATGCCGAGCGGGGCGAGCTGGCGGCCGAGGGGCGCAGCCTGTTCACCGTGGGCGACATCTCGCGGATGCGCCTGCGGGCCTATGTGACGGCCCCGCTGCTCACACGCATCAAGATTGGCCAGAAGGTGAAGGTGTATGCCGACGACGGCGAGAGCGGCAGCCGCGAATACGGGGGCGTGGTGGAATGGATATCCGACAAGGCCGAGTTTACGCCCAAGACCATACAGACGCGCGACGAGCGGGCCAACCTTGTGTATGCCATCAAGGTGGCAGTGAAAAACGACGGATACATAAAGAGGGGCATGTACGGCGAGGTTGACTTCTGAACGGAGGCCCCCGCGGGATGCGCCACAGGCCGCGACGGGCACCAAACACGCAACAGACAATGAGCAGACACAGTGTAGTGGTTGACCACATAGCCAAGAGCTACGGCCGGGTGAAGGCCGTCGGCAACCTGAGCCTCGACGTTGGCCGGGGCGAACTCTTCGGTATCATCGGCCCCGACGGGGCCGGCAAGACAACGCTGTTCAGGATATTGGCCACGCTGATGCTGCCCGACAGCGGGCGGGCAACCGTGGGCGGGCTCGACGTGGTGGCCGACTACCGGGCCGTCAGGGGCATCATCGGCTACATGCCGGGGCGGTTTTCGCTATACCCCGACCTGACAGTAGAGGAAAACCTCGAGTTCTTCGCAACGGTGTTCGGCACCACCGTCGAGGCCAACCGCCACCTGGTGGACGACATCTACCGCCAGATAGAGCCGTTCAGGAAGCGCCCCGCCGGCAAGCTTTCGGGCGGCATGAAGCAGAAACTGGCCCTGAGCTGCGCGCTGATACACAAGCCCGAGGTGCTGCTGCTCGACGAACCGACCACCGGCGTCGACCCCGTCTCGCGCAAGGAGTTCTGGGCCATGCTGCTGAAACTGCGCAACGAGGGCATAACGATACTCGTGTCGACACCCTACATGGACGAGGCCACGCTCTGCGACCGCATCGCGCTGGTCAAAGACGGCTCGCTGCTGGGCACCGACACGCCCGGGGGCATTGTAGGCCGATACCCCACGGCGCTCTACGCCGTGCGCTCCGTCGACATGCACAGGCTCATGGCCGACCTGGCCGGCTACCCCGGGGCGGCATCGGCCTTCTCGTTCGGCGACGCGTTCCACGTGACGCTGGCACCGGGCACGGCCCCCGCCGACCTGCAAAGCCACCTTGCCGCGCTGGGGCACAAGGCCGTATGCATAGAGCAGACGGCCCCCACGGTGGAGGACTGCTTCATGCTTTTGAGCCAAAAAGAGGAATGACACGGATGAGAGAGACAGTGATTCACACAGACAGGCTGACCAAGAGGTTCGGCAACTTCACCGCCGTCGACCACATATCGTTCGACGTCGGGCGCGGCGAGATATTCGGATTCCTCGGCGCCAACGGCGCCGGCAAGACCACGGCCATGCGGATGCTCTGCGGACTGAGCCGCCCGACGGAGGGCAGCGGCAGCGTGGCGGGATACGACATAGCCACGCAACCGGAGATGGTAAAGCGCAACATAGGCTACATGAGCCAGCGTTTCTCGCTCTATGAAGACCTGAAGGTGTGGGAGAACCTGAGGCTGTTCGGGGGCATCTACGGCCTCGGCGCACGCCAAACGGCCACAAAGACCGACGAGATGCTATGCAGGCTGGGCCTCGAAGGCGAGCGCGACACGCTCGTAAAGGCCCTGCCGCTGGGCTGGAAACAGAAGCTGGCGTTCTCTGTTGCCATATTCCACAAGCCTCGGGTGGTGTTTCTCGACGAGCCCACGGGGGGCGTCGACCCGGCCGCCCGACGCCGTTTCTGGGAACTGATATACAGCGCCGCCGACAGCGGGATAACCGTATTCGTGACCACCCACTACATGGACGAGGCCGAATACTGCGACCGCGTGAGCATAATGGTGGACGGACGGATAGAGGCCCTCGACAGGCCCGCCGCACTGAAACGGCAATTCGAGGCGCCCACCATGGACGAGGTGTTCCGCCGACTGGCCCGCAAGGCCACACGGCAGTCTGACTGACAACCATCAAAACCTACAAGATGAGACAGTTCAAGTCATTCGTCAAGAAAGAGTTTCTGCAGATATTCCGCGACAGGCGCACGCTGCTCATACTGCTGGCCATGCCGCTCGTGCTGGTGATGGCCCTGGGATACGCCATCAAGACCGAGCTTAACAACGCGCGCATGGCTGTGTTCGACGCATCGAAAGACGCCCGGACGCTGCGCATAAAGGAGGCTTTCAGGGCCAGCAAGTGGTTTACCATAGTCGAGGAAGCGCCGACAATGGCACGCATCGACGAGCTTTTCAGCCGCGGAGAGATAAGCATGGCGCTCGTGTTCGGCCCCGACTTTGCCGCCACCATGGGCAAGCCAGCAGGAGAAACGGCCATACAGGTGATTGCCGACGGCACCGACCCCAACCAGGCGGCCATGCTCACGGCCTACGCACAGGGCGTGATGGCCACCGCCGCCGGCACCGGAGGGGGCATAGGCATACACACGCGGATGCTCTACAACCCACAGCAGAAAAGCTCATACAACTTCGTACCGGGCGTGATGGGCCTCGTGCTGATGCTCATCTGCGCCATGATGACATCGGTGGCCATAGTGCGCGAGAAGGAGACGGGCACCATGGAGGTGCTCCTGGCCTCGCCCATGAAGCCGCTGCACATCATACTCTCGAAGATGGCGCCATACTTCACGCTCTCGGTGGTCAACATCGTCACGGTGCTGCTGCTGGCGGTCTTCGTCATGGGCGTGCCCATACGCGGCAGCATAGCGTGGCTTTCGGTGGCCTCGGTGCTGTTCATCGTGGTGGCGCTGGCGCTCGGGCTGCTCATCTCGACGCTCGTAGACAGGCAGATGTCGGCCCTGCTCGTGTCGGGCATTGGGCTGATGATGCCCACGCTGGTGTTCTCGGGGCTCATCTTCCCGATAGAGAACATGCCGGCGGCGCTGCGCTGGATATCCGACATAATACCCGCACGGTGGTATATCTCGGCCGTGCGCAAGATAATGATCGAGGGCACCGGGCCCGAGTCGTTTGCCAAGGAACTGTGCATCATAGCGCTCATGGCGGTGGTGCTCATGGCTGCCGCCATGAAGAAATTCAAGGTGAGGCTGTGCTGAACGGCACCCGGGCCGCCCTGACGGGCCGCAAGCCGCCAAGCCGCAGCGGCAAGGCTGCAGCGCAGGGCGGCAACAACTAACCACAACAATAGCCAACTATGCTCAAGTATCTACTGGAAAAAGAGTTCAAGCAGATTGTCCGCAACACCTTCCTGTCGAAGATGATGGTCATCCTTCCCATCATGACCATAGTGGTGTTCCCCTATGTCACCAGCCAGGAAGTGACCGACGTGAAGGTCTGCATCGTCGACAACGACCGCAGCCAGGCCTCGCAAAGGCTCGCGCAGAAGGTGGAGGCGTCGGGCTGCTTCAGCGTCGCGGGCTACGAGCCCACCTACGGCAAGGCCATGAAGGGCATCGAGGAGGGCTCGGCCGACATCGTGCTCGAGATACCGCGGGGCTTCGCCAAGAGCCGCGGCCGGGGCGAAGAGCCGCAGGTGACGGTGGCGGCCAACTCGGTGAACGGTGTGCGCGGCGGCCTCGGGTCGCAATACCTGTCGGCCGTCATTGCCGCCTTTGCCGCCGAAGAGGGCGGCAGCGAAGCCCGGGCGGCGCAAGGGATGGCGGCCGGGGCCGGCCCGGCCACGCTCTACCGATACAACCCCACGCTCGACTACAAGGTGTTCATGGTGCCCGGACTGATTGCCGTGCTCATCACGCTGCTGTGCTGCGCCCTGACGGCACTCAACATTGTGGGCGAGAAAGAGGCCGGGACGATTGAGCAAATCAACGTGACGCCGGTGCCGAAGAGCCTGTTCATACTGGCCAAGCTGATGCCAAACTGGGCCATAGGGCTGCTCTCGCTCTCGTTCGGCGTTGCCTTTGCATGGGCCGTCCACGGCATCTCGCCGCTGCAAGGGCTGCCGTCGATAGTGCTCTTCTCGGCCGTCTACATACTCGTGGCGTCGGCCATGGGCATGGTGATATCCAACTATTCAGACACCATGCAGCAGGCCATGTTCCTCATGTTCTTCTTCCTGATACTGATGATGCTAACGTGCGGACTGTTCACTCCCATCGAGAGCATGCCCGAATGGGCGCAGAAGATAACCACGCTAAACCCCATGAGATACTTCACGAAGGCCATGAGGCTGGCCTACCTGCGCGGAAGCTCGCCGGCGGAGCTGGCCCGCGAACTGATGTGGCTGGGCGGATTTGCCGTGGTGCTGAACGCCTGGGCCGTGGCAAGCTACAAGAAGAGCAACTGACGCGCGGCCACGCCGGCCTTGGCGGCGAACGCCAAAAAGTGGGCGCGCGGCCCTTGCACATCGGCGGAAAATGAGTAACTTTGCCGCCCGAAAGCCGGAGGCGGCAACAGGCCGCGGCGGCAAGCCTACGCAACCAACCACAGACAAGCAACAATGAACATACCACCTATCATCCAAGTGGGCGACGTGCTCGTGTCGCCCGACGTATTCACAGAATGCTTCTGCTGCGACCTCGACGCATGCCACGGCGCATGCTGCGTGGAAGGCGACGCCGGGGCGCCCGTGACGCTCGACGAGATTGCGGCCATGGAAGACTCGCTCGACACGGTGTGGGGCAGCCTGTCGGCCGGGGCGCAGGCAGTGATCGACCGGCAGGGGGTGGCCTGCACCGACCCCGAAGGCGAGCTCGTGACGAGCATTGTGGGCGGGCGCGACTGCGTGTTCACCTGCCACGAGGACGGCTGCTGCCTGTGCGCGCTCGAACGGGCCTGCCGGGCGGGGCTGACAGACTTCTGCAAACCCATAAGCTGCGCGCTCTACCCGCTGCGCGAGAAGACGTTTGCCGGCGGGCTGGTGGGCCTGAACTACAACCGGTGGGATATATGCCGGCCGGCCGTGGTGAAAGGGCGCGAGCTCCGTCTGCCGCTCTACAGGTTTCTGGAGGGGCCGCTCAAGAGGCGGTTTGGCGAGCAGTGGTATGCCGAGCTGGTGGCCACGGCCGACGAGCTGCACCGCCAGGGCATGCTCTGACCATGGACGCGGAAGCACGGCATCAGCCACACAGCCAGCCTGCCGGGCCGTGACTATTTTCAGACAAAACAAAGATGATGGGCCCACAGCGGCCCGGACGCCCGCCCAAACGGGCCGTATGAGAGCGCCAAACAGGCCGTTTTACAATGCGCCGGCGCATCGGGGTGGCGGCTCACTGGATAAACCCAGGGGCATTTTTAGGAGTCAAGGAGTTAGGAAGTAAAGGAGTTAAGACAATAGTCCTTCTTGCGGGATTTATGGAATTTTGAGGAGTTATATGGAGTTAAAGGACAAATGCCTGCACTCCTGTCCCCTGCCTTCTGTCGCCAAAATATCCACTAAACTATTGTCTTAACTCCTTTACTTCCTAACTCCTTAACTCCTAAAACAATTCCTTGAATAATGCCATTGTACTCTAACTCCATCACTCCCTGTACGTTTAAGCCCCCTATGTTTATCGGGTGTCACAAACAAGCCGACAAAAGTCAGCGCGCGCCTGACTGGCGGCGCAGGGCCGCAACAATGCTGTCCATGGCCGCGAAGCGGCGAAGGTATGTGGCGCGCAGGTTGTCGGCCGACGCGCGGAAGGTGGTGCAGGTGTCGAAGCGGGCCGGGTCTTGGCCGCGCCACAGGGCCTCGTCGGCCAGAGCCGACGGCTCTATCTCGCGCCGCCAAATCACAAGGCTGTCGGCCAGGGCGGCCCAACGGGGCCTGAGCGCTGTCCACCGAGAGACCACGAGGGCCACAAACGACGAGTCGGAAAGCAGGCGGTCGTACCACAGCGCGCGGCGGTTGTAAACGCTGTCTGTAGTGAGCCTCACGGCATCGGGGCGGTTGAGGCGGGCCGGCCGCAGGTCGCCGCCGCCGTCGAGGCCCACGGTGATGAACGCAAGGTCGAAGTCCCACACAGGCCCGGCGGCAAGCAAGCCGCCTGCATCGCGATACATATAGCAGCTGCGTGGGCCGTTGGGCTCGGCATTCTGGGCCATCTCGTTCACCAGCCACCAGTCGGCAAAGGTGTCGAGACGCATGTGGCGCCATGTCTCAAAACGCCCATTTTGGGGCGAAGAGTACAGATTTTGCTCGATTTCATCGAGAAATAGGCGTATGGAGTCTACCATGGCGGCCGACGGTTTCGACGGCGACTTAACGTTGACCGGCAGCCGTCGCACGGCTGTGACAAAGCGAGGGTCGCCGTCGTCGTAGGCGTCGACCTCGAGCAATACGCCCCTGCGCTCGTCAATGTCAACGCGGCCGCGGGCCACCCTCACCTGCTCGGCCAGCAGGTAGCAGCCCTGAGGCCTCCCGTTGAGCACCACGTCGACATGGCGGCAGGCCGGCGTCCAGTCCATGCAGGTGGCCCGGGCCATGGCCAGGGCGAGCCTGTTGCGCAGCCGGCTGTGGTCCATGAAGTCGGCCAGCAGCACCCAACGCTTGCCTCCGGCCATGCCGAGCAGTGGCGTCCGCTTGCCAAGCCGTATGGCCATCGGCTTCTTTGGCTTGGCCAACGTGGAGTGGCCGCGACCCTTTATTTCGGCGCTTTTGGTCTCAAAAAGCACGATTCCATCGGGCGAGACCACCCTAAGGCGGCAGTCGGCCACCCATTTGTCACGGCTGTCTGCCGGCTTCGAGCCCGGCGTATCTATAAAAACTGTAGGCAGGTTGCCTTCGGCAACGGCCGAAGACGCCACGGCCATGACGGCCGCAAGCAAGGCTATGAAACGCATATACATATAAGTAGGTGTTCAAAATTAACCGATACAATAGACCTTGCAGGTGTCCTCTATACCTTTGCCACCATCTTGTGTGCTCTTTCGGGCCGCATACCAAAGTCTCATCGGTCGCGTAGCCCGCTACGCTCTCTCTTCGGACTTTGGCATGCATCGCCGAAATAGCGCACAATTTGATGGCAATTAATTTTGAACACCTACTTATATTGTGTGACTTTTGCCACTCGCAGGCAGCCCCGCCGCCACCGGGGCGCCACCCACACCGGACGTCAGCGGATTACGTCCACGGTGTCGCCGTGAACCAGCCAAACCCGCTTGAACCCGAGAGCCAGGGCCCGGTCGGCCAGGCTGTCTACCATCCGGCGGTCTTCGACCGCCACCACTGTGTCGCGGCACACGGCAGGCCATTTGTAGCCGGTGGCCGCTACGGCCGTGTTCCCCCATGCAAAGGCATCGGCGGGAAGCACGCAAAACGACGAGTACTTGCGCTCATGGCCGGCCAGTGACACTATGTAAACGCTGTCAACAGGTTCGCCTGTCTTCTCTATGGCCTCGCGCCCCATGCGCCGGCCCATAAGGCCCGAGTCGTAAGACTTCTGCCAATGGTGCCAGTCGACAAAGAGGCAGGAAGCCACAAACATGGCGAAGAGCGGGGCAAGGCGGCCGTAACCGTCGGCCTTGTCGGCCAGGAAAGCCACCATGAGCGCCGCCATAGACAGGCCGGCGTATGAATGCATGGTGGTGAAAATGGTGAGCAGGTGGGGCAAGGCGGCCATCACCATGCAGGCGGCAAGCGTGAGCAAGGGCCTGCTCACGAGATGGCGGCGCTGCGAAAAGAGCAGCACCACGATGAAAGGCATCGACATTGCCGCCGTGAAGGCCACCAGTAGGAGGTTGCGGCTGGGCGCATGTACAAGGCTCACGTAGTCTACAGGCACCCAGGCCATGCCGATGAACATTGCCACATCGAGCAACTTAGCCACCGGGGTGCTCTCGAAATACTCGTGGTTGATGTCTACGTAGGCTGTGGTGAGGGCTATGCGCAAGGCAAAGTAGGCTGCCGACGCCACCACGCCCCACACCATGCCGGAGCGCAAGCGGCCCCAACCGCCGCCGGGCGAGCCCGGGCCCGAAATGCCGAAGGCAAACAGCGGGGCGATGAAGAAAAACATTATGCCGTTCTCTTTCCACAGCGTGGCCACGAAAACGCACGTCAGCCACAGTGCCACGCGGGGCTTGCGGCCGCGGTTGAAGTAGTGCCACAGCCCGAGAAGCCCGAAGAAATGGGAGCAGGCCTGGTTGAGGGCGTCGACCCCGTAGACCGTGCCGAGCATGGCGGGAGAGATGAAGAAGAACACGGTGCCTATGTTGCGGGCCGTCTTGCAAAGGCCCATGGCGGTGGCAAGCCGGTAGACGAGCACCGTCACACCCACGTGGGCGGCATATACAACAATGTGGTTGAGGGCCGGAAACATGCGGTGGTCGAGCCCCAGCAGCCAGCCGAAAGCGGCGTCAAAAGGGCGCCAGTAGCTCGAATTGGGCAGAAGCCTGTAATTGAAAAGGCCGTCGAAACTGGGCGCGGTGTAGTAAGTCCAGTCGTCGAACGTGGGCAACAGCAGCACTATGGCATAGAGAATGGCTGGCGAGAGCAGCAATATCACTGCCAGCGGATTAACCCGCCCAATCCAGTTATCGTCCTTGCCGTTGTTCATGCCGGTATGCTTGAGGTCAGTTTATGATTGCTATCTTGCACACGGTTCCCTTGCTTCCGTCGCTCTTGGCCGTGACCACGCTGTACACTCCCGACGCCACGCGGCGGCCGCGGCTGTCGCGCCCGTCCCACGTAAACGTGCCTCCGTTGCTCCGCCCCGACGCCACGAGGGCGCCGCTGGCCGTTGTCACCTTGACATCGGCGTCGAAACTGAGCCCCGTGACGGTTATCAGCCCCGTGTAGCCGGGCTCCACCGGGTTGGGGTAAGCGTAGACATTGTCTTTCTCCATCTCCTCCGCCGGGTCGGTGGCATCGCCCATGTACGAGCAGAGACCGCGGTCGGTGCCTATGAATACCTCGCCTGTCTGCCCGTCGATGGCTATGTCCATGACGTTGTTCGAGAGCAGGGGGCTGTTCTCTGTGGTAAAATGCAGCAGCTGGGTCATGTTGTCCGCGCTTATCAGATAGATGCCGTTGTCTGACGTCCCGAACCATTTCCTGTTGGCTCCGTCTATGGCTATGGCCGAGATACTTATGTTACCGAGCAGGTAGTCGGCATAGTTGGTGCCGTCGTTGCGCGGCACCTTGAACTGGTTGAAGGCCATGGTGGCGTCGCCCGAGGCTATCTGCTGCGGCGTGACATACATCGGGCCGGCGCTTGTTGCGAACCAAATGTTGCCGTCGCGGTCTTCGGTCACGTCTCTCAAATAGGTAAGCGTGAGGTTTGTTCCGTCTTGGTTGGCAAAGTCGCGGTCGTAGGCCGTGAGCTCCGACTGGGCCGTGTTGTAGCGCAGCAGGCCCGGCTGGCGGTAGTGGTTGTTGCCAAACCACATCAGCCCGCGGCTGTCGAACATCAGCCCGTCCATGCCTTCGAGCGAACGGCCCATGCCCTCTACCATGAGCTTGCTGTCGTGGTGGGATATCCACTCGCCATCGGGGGTGAGCTCAAAGAGCGACGTCGACGGGCTGATGCTGTTGGTAAGCCACAGGTGTCCGTCGGATGCGAACCTCACGGAAGTCACTTCCACATATTCCTTGTCGCCTTCATCTACGGTGGCTGCCGCCCGGAGCGGACTGTTGTCGATGGTGTATTCGTTGACGAACTTGCCGTCGCGGTACTCATAAAGCCCCGTCTGCCCGCCGGCAAAGACATGCGACGGGTCGGCCGGGTCGACGTCGCAGGCGAAGATCCTGACGAAACGGTGGCCTATCCTGTCCTCGATGTCGTTCTCAAACACAGTCCATTCGCCATCTTCGAGCACCTGCACGCAGGCCTTGTCCTCAAGGTTGGTCATGCCGTTGGCTGTGTACAGCCTTCCGCCCTTGAACATAAGGAAGCCCATGTAGTTGTAGTCGGGGCCGCCGGGGTTGAGCGTTGACACGAGCCCATGGTACTCGTCATAGTCGGAAGTGTCGAGGTCGAATATCCCCGGGCGCCAACTGTCAACGCGGCCCCAGTTGTTTCTGTCGATGAGGTTGGCCGTGAGGTCGGCCGCCCACACCTCGCCCGATGCCGTGCGGGCATATATGCGGCCGTCATCGAGCGCCAGGCGCGCCACGGCGATGCCCAGGTTGTAGGTCTCGCTTATCTCCGCACGGGCCATGTCGACCTTCACCACGCCGAAGTTTGTGGCAAGATAGGCATACTGGGCGTCCATCCTGATGGTGTTCACCGTCTTGTCTTCGGTCATCGACTTGCTGTACAGGTCTGAGATGTTGGTCACATCGCCGTTTGTTTCCACCAAGTCGATGTTGCTGTTGTCGTAAACCGCGATGAGCCTTCCGGCCCGGCTGTTCCACGCGATGTTGGTTATGCATGCGTCGCTGAGCCCGCTCACCTTGTCGTAAGTGGCTATCGACCCGTCATTAAGGTTATACTGGTACAGCCCGTTGGACGCAAGCACAAACAGATAGTTGCCTGCCTTGCGTATCTGCTGGATGTCGTGATATGCCATGTAGGCGTTCCACGTGCCTATGCCCTGGCCGCTCAGCGTGGCCGGGGCTGCCGTCATGAGGCACAATGCCAATGCTATTATTGTACGCATACGCTCATTTATATGTCTTGTTTCCAACCGGCAGGCCAGCCTCCGCAGCCCCGCAGCCGCATGGCGCGCGTGGCCCGGCACCGCGTGGGGCCCAGGGCAGCCGTCAGCCGCGGGTGCCGAGCAGGTGGGCGGCCAGCTTGGCGACGGCCCTCGCGCGGTGGCTTATCTTGTTCTTCACGCCGGGCCCGAGGGCGGCAAAGGTCTCGCAGTAGCCTTCGGGGCGGAATATGGGGTCGTAGCCGAAGCCCCCCTCGCCGCTGCGCGTGCGCGTTATCTCGCCGTCGACGCGCCCCTCGAACGTCGTGAGGCGCGGTCCGTCGCTTCCGCCGGTTGTTTCTAATAACGCGATAACAGTGCGGAATCGTGCCCGGCGATTGTTATTTTCTCCTAATTCTGCCAACAACTTGGCCATGTTTGCCTCGCTGTCGTGGCCTGCGCCGCCTGCGTAGCGTGCGCTGTAAACGCCCGGGGCGCCCCCGAGGGCGTCCACCTCGAGGCCCGTGTCGTCGGCAAACACGCTGAGCCCATAGTGGTCGTAGACATAGCGCGCCTTCTGCGTGGCGTTCTCTTCGAGCGTCGTGCCTGTCTCGGGTATGTCGGCGTGGCAGCCGATGTCGGCCAGCGAGAGCACCTCTATGCCCTCTCCCAGTATCTGGCGAATCTCTTCGAGCTTATGCCCGTTGTTAGTTGCGAATACTATCTTCATTTGTCTTTATGTTATGTCCTTCCTTTTCGGCCTTGCCGGGCTTCACCTTTATGGGGTCGAATCCCTCGCCGTAAACACCGATGACCGAGCTCTGGCTCACGAAAGCCTGCGGGTCGATCATCTTTATGAGCCTGAATATGGTGACGCTCTCGCGCTTCTTGGCCAGCAGGCATATCACCTTCATCTCCTTGCCGCTGTACCATCCGTGGCCGTCGAGCAGCGTCAGGCTGTGGTCGGTCTTGCGCGTTATGGCGCGGGCAATGTCTTCGTAGTGCTTCGAGAAGATGAGGAACTGCACCGACTGGCGCTGCACGCTCATCACATAGTCGAGCATCAGGCACTCGATGACCATCGTGCAGAGGCCGAACACCACCATCTGGCAACGGTGGAACACGTCGCCGAACGACGGGATGAAGAGGCTGCTGCCAATGATGCACAGGTCGACCATGATGAGCACGCGGCCGAGCGATATGTCGCGGTACTTGTTGACAGACGCCGCCACGATGTCGGTGCCGCCCGTGCTGCCGTTGTTCAGGAACACAATGGCGAGGGCCGTGCCCGTGAGCATGCACCCGATGACGAGCGACATGAAGTCGTTGCCGTCGCCCATGAGCTTGTAGAACGTGCCGTCGGGCATCATCACCACCTCCTGGGCCACCTCAAGCAGGAACGTGAGCATGAACGTGGCGTAGATGGTTTTCATTAGAAAGCGCCACCCGAGAATCTTCAACGCCGCCACGATGAGCACGGCATTGATGAGGAAGAAGGTGTACTGCACCGGGAAATGGGTGGCGTAAAACACTATGGCCCCTATGCCGGCGATGCCGCCCGTGACTATCTTGTAGGGCAACAGGAACACGGTGAAGCCGAAGGTGTAAAGCATCAGGCCGAAGGTTATGAACACATAGTCCTTGACCTCGTTGAATACTGCTGTTCTGTTGATTGTCATATAAAGGTGAATAGATGAATAAGTCGAATGTCAAAAGGTTGTGCCCGCTGCGGCATCGTGGTGGCCCTCCATGGCCACGGCCACGCGCGTGGCGGGCTGCGGGTGTAAAAACATTTCACAAGGAGGCATGCCTACTGCAACGCCCTGGCGCCCAGCAGGTTGCGCCCGGATGCGTGGCCGGCTGCCAAACGGCCCGTATTGCCGTGTGAAACGGCCCGTACGGGCCGGCCAAACGGGCCGTTTTGCGTGCCTGCAAGGCCGCCGTGGCGGCGGCGGGGAGGCCATGTAGCAGTTTTTCGGCTGCCCGCCTGCCCCGCCACGCCTTGAGCCCCAGGCTGCAAGGGGGCCCCGTGGCGGCTTTACTTCACCACCACGTTGACTATCTTGCGCGGCACGATGATGACCTTCACCACCTGCTTGCCGCCCATATACTTGGCCGAGCGCTCGTCGGCAAGCACGGCCTGCTCTATCGTGGCGTTGTCGGCATCGGCGGCGAAGTCCATCTGGAAGCGCGCCTTGCCATTGAACGAAACGGTGAGCTGCACGGTCGACTCCACGAGGTATTGCTCGTTCCACTGCGGCCAGCTCGCGTCGCAAACGCTGCCTCGGCCTCCGAGGGCCTCCCAAAGCTCCTCGGCGATGTGGGGGGCGAACGGCGCTATGAGCACAACGAGGTCGGCGAGCAGGCTGCGGTTGTGGCACTTGAGCTGCCCGAGCTCGTTGACGCATATCATGAATGCCGAGATGCTCGTGTTGTAACTGAACTGCTCGATGTCTTGCGTCACCTTCTTTATCAGCTTGTGCACGGCCTTCAGCTCTGCGGCCGAGGGCTCGCGGTCGTCGGCCAGCATGCCTCCCTCACGGCCGTAGAACAGGGCCCAGAACTTCTTCAGGAAGCGGTGGCAGCCGTCTATGCCGTTGGTGTCCCACGGCTTGCTCTGCTCCACCGGGCCGAGGAACATCTCGTAGAGGCGCAGTGTGTCGGCCCCGTATTTGTCGACTATCATGTCCGGGTTGACCACATTGTACATAGACTTCGACATTTTCTCTACCGCCCATCCGCAGACATACTTCCCTTCTTCGAGCACGAACTCTGCATTGGCATACTCCGGGCGCCATTTGCGGAAGGCGTCTATGTCGAGCACGTCGCCATGCACTATGTTTACGTCTACGTGCAGCGGCGTGGTGTCGTACTGATCCTTGAGCCCGAGAGAGACGAAGACGGGTGAAGCCCCCTCCGTCTCCCCCTGTTGGGGAGAGAGCAGAGCAGTAACGGCCCCCTCAACTCCCCCCGTGGGGGAGCTTAGATTAGCGTCAGACAGTCGGCCCTCTCCCCCACGGGGGGAGTCGGAGGGGGCTTTCCTGTTTATACGATACACGAAGTTGCTTCGCCCCTGAATCATTCCCTGGTTGACAAGTTTCCTAAACGGTTCCTCAACGGCCGACACCCCAATGTCGTGCAGGAACTTGTTCCAGAAGCGCGAATATATAAGATGGCCTGTGGCATGCTCTGTTCCGCCCACGTAGAGGTCTACCTCGCGCCAGTAAGAGTCGGCCTCGGCGCTCACCAATGCATTGTCGTTGTGCGGATCCATATACCTAAGGTAATAGGCCGACGAGCCTGCGAAGCCCGGCATGGTGTTGAGTTCGAGCGGGAACACCGTCTTGTTGTCAATGCGCGAGTTGTCGGTCACCGAGCGCGCCTCGGTGTCCCAGGCCCAGCGTGTGGCGTGGCCCAGCGGCGGCTCGCCCGTCTCGGTGGGCAGGAACGTGGCCACCTCGGGCAGCTCCAGCGGCAGACAGTCTTCAGGTATCATGTATGGCATGCCGTCTTTGTAGTACACCGGGAACGGCTCGCCCCAGTAGCGCTGCCTCGAGAAGATGGCGTCGCGCAGGCGGTAGTTCACTTTTACGCGGCCCAGACCCTGCTCCTCGACAAACGCCTTGGTCTTTGCAATGGCCTCCTTCACGGTGAGCCCGTTGAGCACGAGGCCCCCACGGACCTCACATCCTGTGCGCGGCGAGTTGCAAACGATGCCCTCCTTGGCGTCGAAGCTCTGCTCGCTGACGTCGCATCCCTCTATCAGCGGCCTTATCTCGAGGCCGAAGTGCTTGGCAAAGGCATAGTCGCGAGAGTCGTGGGCAGGCACGGCCATGATGGCCCCCGTGCCGTATCCGGCCAGCACATAGTCGCTCACCCATATTGGTATCTCCTCGCCGGTGAGCGGGTTGACGGCATACGAGCCGGTGAACACGCCGCTGACGCTGCGGTCGGCTATGCGTTCGCGCTCGGTGCGCTTCTTCGTCCGCTCAAGGTAAGCGTCCACCTCGGCTTTCTGCCCGGGCGTGGTCAGCACGGCCACGAGCTCGCTCTCGGGTGCCAGCACCATGAAAGTGACGCCGAACATCGTGTCGGCGCGGGTGGTGAAGATGGTAAACGAAAGCCCCTCTCCATCTCTCCCCCGTGGGGAGAGGGCCTGGTTAGCCTCTGCGACTGAGGAGGATGCAAGGCTTTGTTTTATTTTTTCTACCACTCCATCAATGTTGTTGAGCACTTCGTCGTTGGTGAAACGGATCACCTTGAAGCCTTGTTCGTTCAAGAATTGTGTCCTCAACATATCGGCTTCCGCCTGTTCCGTTTCGTTATGATAGCCCCCATCTACTTCTATAATAAGCTTGCTTTTCAAAGAAACGAAGTCGGCTATGCAGTCGCAAATAATGTGCTGGCGGCGGAATTTCTCGCCCAACTGCTTTGCACGCAGGGCCTGCCAGAGAGCATTCTCAGCTTCAGTAGGATTCGAACGATTTGCCTTGGCATTGTTTTTCAAAGTGCCGTAACTGCACGGATGAGCCGTCTTGAACTGCTCCCAACGCTCTTTTATGTCCGAATCCAGCCGCTCGCCCGGCTCTCCCCCCACAGGGGGGAGTTGGTGAGGGGCTACAGTGAACGTTATTTCGGCTCCTTCCGACCTCCCTATCCAGTTGCGCTGCGTCTCCTTGAGCGAGTCGGTCCAGTCTATCGTGTCCAGTCCGTCGAGCAGCCGCTGTGCGTATGCCGACACGCGCAGGCACCACTGGCGCATCTTCTTCTGCACCACGGGATAGCCGCCGCGCTCCGACACGCCGTCCACCACCTCGTCGTTGGCCAGCACCGTGCCCAGTTGCGGGCACCAGTTGACCATGGTCTCGCCCAGGTAGGCTATGCGGTAGTTCATCAGCACCTCCTGCCTGCGGCGCTCGTCCATGGCCCGCCACTCGTCGGCGGTGAAGGCCATGTCTTCCGAGCAGGCCGCGTCGATGCCCTCGGTGCCGCCTTGCTCAAATGCCTCTACGAGCCCGGCGATGGGCATCGCCTTCTGTTGGCGGTTGTCGTAGTAGCTCTCGAACATGCGCTGGAAGGCCCACTGGGTCCAGTGGTAGTACTTAGGGTCGCACGTGCGCACCTCCCTGTCCCAGTCGAAAGAGAAGCCAATCTTGTCCAGCTGCTCCCTGTAGTGGTTGATGTTTGCCTCTGTTGTCACGGCCGGATGCTGCCCGGTCTGTATCGCATACTGCTCGGCGGGCAGCCCGTAGGCGTCGTATCCCATGGGGTTGAGCACGTTGTAGCCGCGCAGCCTCTTGTATCTTGCATATATGTCGCTGGCAATGTAGCCCAGCGGATGGCCCACATGCAATCCTGCCCCCGAGGGGTAAGGAAACATGTTGAGCACGTAGAACTTCTCCTTGTGGCTGTCTTCGGCAACGTGGTATGTCTTCTGCTCCACCCACCGGCGCTGCCATTTCTTCTCAATTTCCCTAAAATTGTATTCCATTGGTGTCTGTATATTATATATGTTGTGGCCCGCCGGCATGGCGGCATGCATCAATGCCGGCTCCCGGCGCATATTTCCCGTATGGCAGGGCGTGGTTGCCCGGCATGCCTGTGCGGCCCCGCCATGGGGCCGCGCATAGCGCTTTGCAAAGATAGCACAAAAGGGCCAAACCGCAAAATAAACCGCCGAAAAAGGCTGCGGAGGCCCCTCGGCCCGGTGTCACCACCGTATGGGCTCCATGCCGTGGGCCTCGAGGTAGTCGTTGGCGCGCGAAAAATGGTGGTTGCCAAACCATCCCCCGCGGTTGGCCGAGAGCGGCGAGGGGTGCACCGACTGCAGCACGAGGTGGCGCGACTGGTCGATGAGCGCGGCCTTCGAGCGCGCGTAGCCTCCCCACAGGATGAACACCAGGTGGTCGCGGTCGGCGTTGAGCGCCTTGATGGCGGCGTCGGTAAACTCCTCCCAGCCCTTGCGCTGGTGGCTGGCGGCCTGGTGCGCGCGCACCGTCAGCGTGGCGTTGAGCAGCAGCACGCCCTGCCCGGCCCACCGCGTGAGGTTGCCCGACGTAGGCATCGGCGTGCCCAGGTCGAGCTGTATCTCCTTGAATATGTTGACGAGCGACGGCGGGAAGGGCACGCCGTCGTTCACCGAGAAGCTCAGCCCGTGGGCCTGGCCGGGCTCATGGTATGGGTCTTGGCCGATGATGACCACCTTTACGCTGTCGAAGGGGCACAGGTTGAAGGCGTTGAATATGAGCTTCCCGGGCGGGTAGCACGTGTGGTGCATGTACTCGGAGCGCACAAACGCCACGAGGTCGGCAAAATACTGCTTGTCGAACTCGGCGCCTATGTGGCGCCGCCACGACTCCTCTATCTTTACTTCCATTGCTTGCGGGTTGTTGTGAATGCCCCGCAAAAATACTCATTTTCCGCCATCCGGCAAAGCGAATGGGCGCTTTTGTTGGGATACACGGGCTGCGCGCCGTGGCTACGCGGCCCCACAATATGGCCGGCGGCCCTTTGCCGTATGGCGGAAAATGCGTAATTTTGCAGATGACACCGACAAGGCGGCTGCCATGGCGCGCAAGGCGGCCACGGCGGCAGGCCGGGGGCGGGCACTGGCTGAAACACCAAAACCAAGCATAACAGTATGAAACGGACTACTTTGGCGGCCGCGGCGGCCGCCCTGATGGCAACGGCGGCCGGGCCGGCACTGGCCGCCGGGCAGCACCAGCAAGACAGCTGCTATCTCTTTGCATTCTTCTCCAACAACACGCCGGATGGCGAGCAGGTGCGCTATGCCCTGAGCGACGACGGGCTGAACTACACTTCGCTCAACGGGGGGCGCCCGGTGGTGGCATCGGACACCATAGCGCTGAAGAAGAGCATACGCGACCCGTACATCTGCAGGGGCCGCGACGGGCGCACGTTCTACATGGTGATGACCGACATGAGGTCGTCGGAAGGATGGCAGAGCAACGACGGACTGATACTGATGAAGAGCGACGACCTGCTGCACTGGCAGCACACGGCCATAGACTTCCCCACGCGCTTCCCGTCGCTCGAGGGCTTCGGCCGCGACAACCTGCACGCCGTGTGGGCGCCGCAGCTCATCTGGGACGCGCGCGAGGGCCGCTACATGATATACTACTCCATCGGGCGGCACGACTGGGAATACCCCGTGGGCGACAAGCGCCAGCCTTACTTCAAGCTGTTCTACAGCTATGTCAACGACGACTTCACCGACATCACCGAGCCAAGGCTGCTGTTCGACTTCGGCACGGCGGCCATCGACGGCGACATTATCTACGACGGGCGCAACGGCGAGTATGTGCTTTTCTTCAAAGACGAGGGCCTGCCAACGGTAAACAACGGCTTCCGCACGCGGCAGGGGGTGATGAGGGCCACGGCCAAGGAGCTGACAGGGCCTTACACCACCGAGTTCCGCCACCTGCAGAAACCGGGCCAGTATCCGGTGGAGGGGTCGAGCGTGTTCCGGCTGATAGGCAGCGACGACTACATACTGATGTACGACTGCTATGCGCAGGGCTACTACCAGTTCTGCCGCAGCAGCGACCTGAAGAACTTCACTTTCGTGCAAAACACACCCACGCGCGGCACGTTCACCCCGCGCCACGGCTCGGTGATGCACATATCTGCCGCCGAGCGCGACCGGCTCGAGGCGTGGTCGGCACTGGCCGTGGCCATCGACGCCCTTGAGCGCCGCCCCGCCCCCACCCTCACCCTGCGGCAGCTCGACGGCCGGCGCAAGCTGCTCGACGAGGCCCGGGCCACGCTTGCCGCCACGGCCGACGCCAAGCGGCTGCGCAAGATGGCGGCCCGGGTCGAAGGGTTCTGACGCCCCCGACTGCCACACTGCCCGTTTTGCAACGCGATACGGGCCGTTTGCGAAGCCTGTGCGCCCCATGCCGCCAAGTGCCAGGCTGACAGCGGGTTGCCTGCAGGGCAGCTCCAGCCGTGGCAGCCATGCGCCGAAAGCGGCAGAAACACAGAGCGGGTCGCGCCGGGACAATCCCTGCGCGACCCGCTCCTTGCGTTGGCTGGCGGCCCGCATCAGGGCCGCCGGCCAGTCAGTCAATGCGCCCCACGGCCGTAAGCGTGGTGGCCCCGTCGACGGTCAGCGCCCTGACGGCCACGGCCGTGGCCGGGTCGATGCGCCACACGGCGGGCGAACCCGTCTTGGTGTTTACCGAGATGTAGGCCGCCCCGCCCTCCATGTAAGGAGTGGTGCCGAAGCCCGACACGTCGGCGGGCAGCCCGCTCACCTCGGTCAGCGTCTTGTCGCCGGCACTGAACACTGCCAGCCGGTTGGCAGTCTTGGCCGACGAGGTGATGGGCGCGTCGTACATGAGGAACAGAAACTTGTCGGCGCCGATGTACCAGCTGCGCATTATGCCGTTGGGCGACAGCTCCTCAAGGTTGCAGTAATAGTCGTCGAAAGCCTCGGCGGCCACGTCCACGCGCACCACACCGGCCGGCAGCGTGGTCTGCTGGCGCGGGTCGGCCATGGTCTTGGCGTAGCTCGGCGAGATGACATAAACGTAGCGGCCGTCGTCGGTGGCCCACACCATCTGGTAATACTGCGACCTGTTGCGGCCGCAGGCATAGCTTATGCGGCCCGTGCGCAGCAGCTTCCTGCCCTTGAGCGTGCGGTCTGTGAAGATGGCCACCCAGCATGAGTCGGGCCATTGCGTCCACTGCAGCTGGTCTTTCTTGTAGCTCGAGCTGCCGCTGCCGCCGCTCTCGGTCTTTATCAGGTCTTCAAAGCCGGGGCGCACCCAGCGGTACTGCGTGCGCGCCTCGTCGGCATACTGCTGGCACCCGTACTGCGACAGGCCCATGGGCACGGCCGCGCTGTATATCTTTGAGCCCACCTGCTCGAGCCCCGAGAGCGTCACATACTCGCCGTTGCCAAGGAAGTTTTCGCATATATACCCCCTGTCGGTCACTATGGCGTCAGAGCCGGTGCCCCCCGAGGTGTTGCTCTCAAATGTCTCGGCGGCCGTGTCGAGGTATCCCACCTTGATGGTATAGGGCACATATCCCGTCTGCGGGTCGGCCCAGTCGGGGTTTCCCTCGCCGCTCGACGTGGTCATGATGTAGCGGTCGTACAGCCCGAAGGTGGTAAACCGCGTCACGAAATACTCCTTGTCGCGCTGCCTTATCTGCCCCGTGGCCCCGTCGCGCACATAAGAAGATGTGGTTCCGGCGTCGCCCTGGTGGTAGTTGAGGGCATACAGATACTTGTTTGAATGGAACACCCAGTAGGTGGCCCCGTCGTTGTAGAGCCCCGCCGGGGTGATGTTTCCGCTCAGCGCGCTGGCCGTGGTGAGCAGGTTGGTCGACGTGCCCGAGCCGCTCACGGTCGTACCTATTACATACTTGCCGGCCAGCGGGCCTCCGCCCGCGTCGGCACCGCCCGCGGCAGTGTCGTCGTCAGAGCACGATGTTGTCAACACTCCGGCGGCGATGAGTGCCATCGCGCCGGTAATCAAATAGTTATTTTGCATTTTCATATCCTTAATGTTGTTGGTTATGGTTTGTAATCATGCGATAGTGGGGCCCACGGCCCACCCCCTCCAACGCGGGGAGTGAGCCGCAGCGCCTCATGCAGGGCCGCCTTCCACGCATTGGCAGGGCCGGAGGCGGGATGCGGTTGCCCGCCAACCATTGCGCCTCGCCACGGCCCCTCAGCCGCCGAGGCTCACCCTCACCTTGGCATAGAAGGCCCTTCCGGGCTTCTGCAGGCTGAAGTTGTCGTAGAGGTTGGCGTCGGTCAGGTTGCGGCACTCGAGCGAAACGTTATACCGCCCCGACGCAATGCTGTAGGCGAGCGACAGGTTGTGGGCAAACTGGCGGGGCACAATGTAGTCCGAGCCGTTCACCGCCGCCACGCCTTCGGAGTAATAGCTGAAGCTGTGGGTGTAGGCGTTGTCGTATGTCAGCGACAGGGTGTTGCCCCGGCCGCCCAGCCCCGGCCAGCTCAGCGTGGCGTCGGCGTCGGCAAAGCGGTAGGGCACGTTGGGCATGCGCGCGCCGTATAGCGGGTTGGCCACGGCCTGGCTGCCCACCATCAGCCGCTCGTTGTCCTTCACGTCCATCTGCGTGAAGTTGCCCCCGAGGCTCAGCCACCGGCCGAAGGAGTAGCGCACCGACAGGCTTCCGCCCGTGGTCCTCACCCTGCCGTAGTTCTCGTAGAAAGCGCCCTCGCGGTTGCCGCTGAGCCCGGCAATGCGTCTCTGTATGTAGTCTTTGGTGTCTCGGTAGATGACAGAGCCCTCCACATAGACAGAATGGCGGCCGAAGGAGCGCGAGAAGCTCAGGTTGAGGTTCACGTTGTCGCTGTTTTCCGGCCTTATGAGCACGCTGCCGGTCTCAAGGTCTTCGTCGCCGAACATCTCTTCGGTGGTGGGCAGCCGGTAAGCCTTCTCGTAAGAGAGCTTCGCCTGCAGCCCGCGGGTCAGCAGGCACGAGGCCGCCGCGCCGTAGCCCCACACACCCAGCGAGCGGCTGCGGCGCACAAAGGCCGACGAGTTGGCGTCGGTGGCCACGGGGCCGGCCACCCACAGCAGGTAGTGCTTGGCGAAGGCGGTGGCGTTCCAGCGCTCCGTCGGCGCATACATGTAGGCCGCCGCCACTATGTTCTTGCGCGTCTGCTTGGCTATGGGGTTGGTTTCCTCGTGGCCGTATAGCAGCGACGTGTTGTCGCGCCTGAAGGCGTTGAACACCTCGTTGAACGTCAGCAGGTGGCCGTCGGCCGGCGAATAGCGCGCCGTGAGGGTGGCGTTCCAGTTGTCGGCGTCGGCACGGGCGTAGAGCATCGACTGCTCGCCGCCCTCGCCCTTGCGCTCGCGCTCTCCGCGCCAGTTGTAGGTGTAGGCCGCCGTGTCTACGTTGGTGGTCGAGTTGCGGTTGTAGTTGGCCGTGGCCACAATGTTAAGGCCCCTCACAAAGGCGTTGCGCTTGCTGTATTCGAGCGACGGCATGAGCGAGTGGCCGTAGCGGTGCTTCTGGCCGAACACCGTCTTCTGCCTCACGCCGGTCTGTATGTCCTTGTAGGCATGGGCGTAGCCAAATCCCAGCATGAGCCTGTCGGCCCACGGCTTGCCCACAAAGCCCACCTTGGCCACTACGGCCTCGTTGTGGTATGTGTCGTTAAAGCGGCGCACGCGCTCCAGCTTCCGCGTGTTGATGCTGTGGGTGGCAAAGTCGTAAACGGGCGCATCCACGCAGTAGTCGTTGTCCGAGTAGTTCTGGAAGGCCGTCACCTCGTAGGCCAGCCCGCCCTTGGTCGACTGTCCGAAGTGCACGTCGGAGCGGTGGGTGTTGAACGAGCCGTAAGAGTAGGAGGCGCCGGCATACCACCGCCGGCGGTCTTTCCTGGTCACCACATTGATGACCCCGCCGATGGCGTCGGCCCCCAGCCCCACGGGCACCACGCCCCTGTACACCTCGATGCGGTCGGCGAAGGCCACCGGAATGTTGTTTAGCCCGAACGAAGAGCCCACTCCCTCTTGCGGCACACCGTCGATGAACACCTTCACGTGCTTGCCGCTGAAGCCGTCGACCATCACGTTCATGTCTGAGCCCACGCCGCCGCTCTGGCGCAGTTTCAGCCCCGGAGCCTTGGCCAGTGCCTCGGCCAGCGTCTTGGTGGTGTTGCGCATGGCGCGCGCATCCACGGCCACGGCGTTGTATGATGAGTTTTTCACGCGGCTCACGCCGCCCGCCACCACACTGACCTCGCCCAGGCTGACTGCCGCCGGGCGCAACCTTACGTCGAGCCTGAGCCGCTGGCCGCGCCTGAGCTCTACGGTGTGCTCGGCCCGTTCGTAACCCAGGGCCGAGGCTACAAGGGTGTAGCGCCCGGCGGGCGCACTGATGCGGTAGGTGCCATCGGGGCCGGCAGCCGAGCCACGGCCCGCAGGCTTGAGCGTCACGGTGGCGCTTACAGGGCCGCTTCCGTCTGCCGACAGGACGCGGCCATAGACAAACGTGCCGCCACGGTACTGGGCTGTGGCGGTCACGAAGGCTGACATTAAAATCAAAATAATGGTTATCCTGAACCTGTTTTTATACGTCATAATGGTACATTTTAATGCTAATGCTATCGTTTTGCAAAGTTACTGACTATCCACGGCATGCGCAATAACAATTTTTTGCTATTTTAATGCAGTCCCGGCCCATGCCTCCGGGCAAAAAAATACCGACACATTATGAGCCGGGCAACGCGCCGCCGGGCCACGTGGCCATAGGCCACGCCAAGCCGCCACGGCCAGGCCGCCCTGCAAGAATGCAACCGCAGGGCCGCCACACGCGCCACCCCGTCAGGGCACTGCGCACGCCATGCGCTGCAAAACGGCCCGTCCGACACTGCAATATGGGCCGTTTGGCACTGCGATATGGCCCGTTCGGCAACGTCGGACGGCCCGTTTTGCATCATGGTGCGGCCGGGGCTGCAGTGGCGGGCCGTCCACACCGTCGGGAAGCGCCGCCGGAGATGTTTCATTTGGATATAAATATCTTCAAATTGTCGAATAAAAAGACAATGGCCGTATTTTATCCGTATATTTGCAAAAACAAAGCCATTGCCACGGCCAACGGCAGCCAAAGCGTGCCGCCGGGGGCGTGGCCGCATGTTTGTAATGTACTCTTTTATGTTTAACCAACAATCATTGACTTATGAACCACACTTTACCTGCCATCACGCTGGCACTGGCCTTGGCATCAACCGCCAACGCACAGGGTGTCAGGTTCGGGCGGATGCACCTGAAGCAACGCGCCGGACAAATGGAGCAACAAGGCATGAAACGAAACAACACGCCGGCAACAGTGCCCATGGCGAGGCTCGGCAGCGCTGCCGACAAGCCGCTCGACGAGTACCAGGAGAAGCGGGGCGACGCCTTCTACCGCTATGTCTACGCCTACGACAAGGACTTGATGCGCTCGTCGGAGACCATCTACAAGAAGGTGAAGGGCGACGACGGCCGCTGGGGAGAGGAGACGCTGTATGACGTGGGCACCTATCTCTATGAGTACGACAGCCAGGGGCGCGTCAAGGCCAAGACCGTGAGCTATGGCAAGAACGAGGACTTTGTGAGCTACCGGGTGATGGTAGACTACGGCACCGACGGCACCACAACATACACCCGCTACGAGCTCGACAGCGGCAACGGCGGATACTGGCCCGCAAGGCAGTGGAGTTGCTACGACAGCGGGCAGCTGGCCTCGTCGGCAGAATACGACTATGACGGCCGGGCAAAGTACGCGAGGACTTTCGCCAAAAACGGCATCGCCACCGGCTGGGGCAACGACCTGAGGAAATACGTATGCTCGGGCACCGTCAACGACAGCACCGTGACCCACTACTGGCGCGATGACAGCAACGCGGAGTGGCGGCAGGAGCGCATAGAGGCAAACAGACACCACAACTGGGGCACCGGGCGGCTGGCCGTATACAAGTGCTACGGCACCGACGAATACTACGGTTCGTATGAGGAAAGGATGTTTGAATTCGGGTACGACGGGCTGGGACGCATCACGTCGATAAAGAAATACTACACCGGCAACGATGACGACAGCCAGCCGGGATGGAGCGGCGACACCGGCGGCGACGGCGCAACATACGGCAGCGACAGCCCGGCACGGGCGAGCCGGGCTGCCACCGGGGAGCCGCAGTGGCGGCTTGAATACAGCGAGACCTACGAATACTGGGGCGACGAGGTGTATGGCGTGGGCAACCCGTGGCACGACGTGTTCGGCATGGACGGCCCGCTGAAGCGCATTTACCTCGACGACGAGGGCTACATCACGCAGACTCTGTTTGAGCGCAACGCCTCGGGAAAGCTGCTCAGCGTAAGCTACAGCGACGAAGACATTGAGGGCGTGACCGAGACGGGCACCGTTGAAGTGGACGCCGACGGCCTCATCACCAGGATAGAATACACGTCGGAAGAGACCTACGGCGACGATTACTATTACTACAGCGACGCCACCGAATACACATGGGAGGGCGGACTGGTGACGGAAGCCGTGAACACGTGGCACACGAAGACCCGTTATCCGGACGGGCAACGTGAATACACCGAGGTGACCAACTTCAGATACTCATACGGCGAGGGCAGCTTCACGGTGACGGCCGAGAACGACCAAAGCGCCAACAAGGACGAATGCACCATCACCGACGACGGCAGCAGGTACTCTGTGGCCACGCGCAGCAGCACCGACGGCACGTGGACAGACGGCTACCGCTTTGTGCGCGAGGTGCAGCAAGAGGACGTCAGCTTCGTGATGCCCGACATCTCGGCCGACATGGCGGGCTTCTCGCCCGACAGCACCGTGGTGGCCTCGGTGGCCGGAAGGGTGGTATGCGCCTACGATTGCGGCTACAACGACGACATGAACTACGGGTTCCACTCCATCGAAGAAGACAACAGCTACAACTACATGAACGCCATCTCGGGCAAGACTTACTTTGCCATAAGCCACGACGGCGACGAAACGGTGTGCAGCGACATCGAGGGGCGGCCCATATATGTGGTGGCCGGCGGTCGGCTGGTGCGCCAATACATCTACCACGAGGCCGACTATGGCAACGCGGGCCCAACCACCGGGTCGGGCAACGCGGGCATGAGCCGGGCGGCAACAGTGCCCGCCGGACTGGCATACGACGAGATTACCTACACCTACGACAGCCGCGGGCGCATTGCCGGGCGCACCGAGGTGTCGGTGAGCGAAGACGGCACGCGCACAGAAGAGGTGAAACTGGAATACACCTACAACGAGGCGGCCGCCATAGCCACGGCCGAAGCCACGGCCAAGGCGGGCGTGAGGCTCACCGGGCGCACGCTCGGCATGGCCGACGGCAGCCGCTTCAGCGTGTACAACGCCGCCGGGCAGTTGCTGGCCGAGGGCGCAACGGAGTTCACTCCGGCCGCTGCCGGCATCTACATCGTCAAGGCCGGAGGCCTCACGGCAAAGGTGGCGGTGAGGTAAACCGGCTGTGTGGCCCCCAGGCCGGGGCTGCGGCATGGGCGGTCAAGCGGCAGTAAGGCAACCGCCGCGCACACCGGCATCACCATAAACGCGCCGCGACAGGATGAAAAAACCTGTCGCGGCGCGTATTGATTTTGCCCGATAAGTAGGTGTTCTAAATCAATTGCCATCAAATTGTGCGCTATTTCGGAGATGCATGCCACAGTCCGAAGAGAGAGCGTAGCGCGCTACGCCACCGATGAAACTTTGGCATGCGGCCCGAAAGAGCGCACAAGATGGTGGCAAAGACATAGAGGACACCTGCACGGGCAATTGTATCGGTTGATTTTGAACAGCTGCTTATGCCATCAGGCCCAAACGCCCCGGGCCTGCGTGCAGCCTACCCTATGAGCCACCTGCACAGCAGGTAGCACACCAGCCCGAGCCCAATGGCCACAAACACGGCCGAGGGGGCCGCGAGCACCAGCGCCACCAAGGCCACGCCCGCCGCCATCAAACCATAGTAAACAAGGCGGTCGGGCTCCTTGCCTCTGCCACCATTGCCGTTGCCTGTGCCTGTTTTTCCCATTCGCCGCATCTATTTTGCACTCACCGCGGGCCCCTCCCTGCGCCGGGCCTTGGCCCGAGGCACATCAAGAAGGCTGCCCTTGTGCAAAAATAGCGGTTTTTGCACAAACGGCAAAGCGCGCGGCCGCCTTTTCCAACCGATGCGGCGATTTTGGCAGGCAGGGCCTGCGGCGACGGTGGGCCACGGCCACAGGCGGCAGCCATGGCGGCGGCGCCGAGCTTCGGCCTATGCCGGCAGGCGGGCTACAGGCACACTGTATAGTGCACAACCGCAATGGCGGGTGGCAAGGCATGGCGACAGGCGCCGGCAAAACGGCCCGTCCGGCCTTGCAATACGGCCCGTTTCACACTGCGATACGGCCCGTTTGGCAATGCGAAACGGCCGACATGGCAAACCAGCCCCCACGGCAGCCCAACAAAACAAGAGCCGGACAGCATGGCACCAACCATACCGTCCGGCTCACGCATTGCATTGCGCGCTATGCTGCCAGGCGCATCAGAGTTTCTGCTCCACCTCTATCTCGGTGAAGGTCTCGATGATGTCGCCCTGCTGTATGTCGTTGAAGTTGACCAGGCTCAAGCCGCACTCCAGTCCGGCGGCCACCTCCTTGGCGTCGTCCTTGTAGCGCTTGAGCGCGTTGATGTCGCCGGTGTGAATCACGATGCCGTCGCGAACCACGCGCGCCTTGTCCTTGGCGTGCACCTTGCCTTCGGTGACAAGCGCACCGGCCACGGTGCCCACCTTCGATATCTTGTACACCTCGCGCACCTCGACCTGGCCGGTCACCACCTCTTTCTTCACCTTGTCGAGCATGCCCTCCATGGCCGAGCGTATGTCTTCGATGGCGTCGTAGATGATGGAGTAGGTGTTTATCTCCACTCCCTCGCGGTCGGCCAGCTTGCGGGCTGCCGCCGACGGGCGCACCTGGAAGCCCACGATGATGGCGTCCGAGGCGTCGGCCAGCGTGACATCGTTCTCCGATATCTGTCCCACGGCCTTGTGGATGACGTTCACCTGTATCTTCTCGGTAGAGAGCTTTATGAACGAATCGCTCAGTGCCTCGACGCTTCCGTCGGTGTCGCCCTTCACTATGAGGTTCAGCTCCTTGAACGATCCGAGGGCAATGCGGTGGCTGATGTCGGCCAGGGTCAGTCGGGTCTGCGTGCGCAAGCCCTGCTCGCGCTGCAGCTGCTCGCGCTTGCTGGCTATCTCGCGGGCCTCCTGCTCGGTCTCCATCACGTGGAATGCGTCGCCGGCGGTGGGCGCCCCGTTCAGTCCGAGTATGATGGCGGGCTCCGACGGGCCTGCTTTCTCCATGCGCTGGTTGCGCTCGTTGAACATGGCCTTGATGCGGCCGTAGTTGGTTCCGGCCAGCACGATGTCGCCAACCTTGAGCGTTCCGTTCGACACGAGCACCGTCGAGACATAGCCGCGGCCCTTGTCGAGCGACGACTCGATGATAGAGCCGGTGGCACGGCGGTTGGGGTTGGCCTTGAGGTCGAGCATCTCGGCCTCGAGCAGCACCTTCTCGAGCAGCTCGTCGACGCCCACTCCCTTCTTGGCCGATATCTCCTGGCACTGGTACTTGCCTCCCCACTCCTCCACGAGCAGGTTCATGTTGGCCAGGTCTTCGCGTATCTTGTCGGGGTTGGCGCCCGGCTTGTCAATCTTGTTTATGGCAAACACCATCGGCACGTTGGCTGCCTGTGCGTGGGCTATGGCCTCCTTGGTGGTGGGCATCACGCTGTCGTCAGCCGCGATGATGATGATTGCGATGTCGGTCACCTGCGCTCCGCGGGCTCGCATGGCCGTGAATGCCTCGTGGCCCGGGGTGTCGAGGAATGTTATCTTGCGCCCGTCGGCCAGCGTCACGTTGTATGCTCCGATGTGCTGCGTTATTCCTCCGGCCTCGCCGGCTATGACGTTGGTGTTGCGTATGTGGTCGAGCAGCGACGTCTTTCCGTGGTCTACGTGTCCCATGACGGTCACGATGGGGGCGCGGGGCACGAGGTCGTTCTCGTCGTCGGCCTCCTCGCTCACGGCGGCGCTCACCTCTGCGCTCACATACTCGGTCTTGAAGCCGAACTCTTCGGCCACGAGGTTGATGGTCTCAGCGTCGAGGCGCTGGTTGATAGACACCATTATGCCTATGCTCATGCACGTTCCGATGACCTTGTTCACCGGCACGTTCATCATCGTGGCAAGCTCGCTGACGGTCACAAACTCCGTGAGCTTGAGCGTCTTGCTGCCTGCCTGCTCCTCGAGGCGCTCCTCGTTGAGCCTCTCCTGCACGGCGTCGCGCTTCTCGCGGCGGTATTTGGCGCCCTTCTTGTTCTGGTTCTTGCTCGTGAGACGGGCCAGCGTCTCCTTCACCTGGCGTGCCACGTCCTCCTCGCTCACCTCTATCGGCTTGTGCTGGCTGCGGCTCTTGCCCTTCTTGCTCTTGCCCGCGCCCTGCTGCTGGGCTGCAGGCTGGGCACCACCGCCGCCGCGGTTCTTGTTCTTCTTGCCGGCCCCGTTGCCGTTCTGGCTGGCTGCCGCCTCTATGTCTACGCGCTCCTTGCCTATGCGCACGCGCTTCTTGCGCTCGCTGCCCTGATGCTGCTGGGCTGCCTTCTCCTCGCGTTCCTTGCGACGCTCCTCCTTGGTCTTCTTCTTGGGGCGCGTGCTCTGGTTGATGGCATCAAGGTCTATCTTGCCCAGCACGTTCACCTTGGGGGCCAGCCTGGCCTCGCTCTTGAGCGTGAATATCTTCGGGCCCTCTTTCTCGGGCTTCTCGTCGGCCTTTGGCGCAGGCTGGGCTGCGGCGGCCTGCGGTGCTGCCGGCTGCGCCTTGGGCTCGCCCTGGGCCGGCTGCGCGGCCTTTGGCTGCGGCTTGGGCTCGGCCGGCGCGGCTGCCTTCGGGGCCTCGGCCTTGGGTGCAGGGGCTGCTTCGGCCGGCTTCGACGGTGCCGGGGCGGGCTCGGGCTGCCGTGCCTGGGCCTGGGCTGCCGCCGGCTGGGGTTTCGGTTCGGCCGGTGCCGGGGCTGGCTGGCTGGCCTTAGGCTCGCTTGCCGGCTGCGCCTGCTGTGCCGGCTTCTTGCCAATGCTGTCGAGGTCTATCTTGCCCAGCGGCTTGAACCGCTGCCTGTGGCCCAGCAAGTCTTCCGCCTTCGACGACTTCTTGTCCGACTTCTTGTCCTTGGACTTCTTTGCAAACATCTTCTCAGCCTCGCTCTTGATGTCCTTGTCGCCCTTGAAGGCGCTCACGAGCGCATGATACTGCTCGTCAGAGATTTTGGTGTTGACGTTTGCGTCGTCCTTTATCTCGCCCAGGCTTTTCTTGTTCTTAAGGAAGTCGACCGCCGTCTGCAATCCTATGTTCAGTTCTGTCAATACTTTGTTTAATCTGATGCTCATATAAAAGTTTATTTCTTCTTATTCAACAATCCACAACGCAATCCCCCGAGGCCGCTTGCACTGCTTGGTGCCTACGGCTGCCGGCCCCGTGAACATGAGCGTCATGAACCATGAACATAGTCCGGCAAAAGCCCGTCTTTCATTATTTTTTAGTTTTCAAACTCGGCGCGCAGCACGTTGAGCACGTGGTCAACGGTCTCTTCCTCAAGGTCTGCCTTCTCGATGAGCATCTCCCTCGGGGCGTTGAGCACGGCCTTGGCAGTGTCGAGCCCGATGGACTTGATTGCGTCGATGACCCATTGGTCTATCTCGTCGGCGAACTCGTCGAGGTAGATATCCTCGTCGGCCTCGCCCTCGCTGACCACCCTGAACACGTCGATGGTGAACCCCGTGAGCATGCTGGCGAGCTTGATGTTCATTCCCCCGCGGCCTATTGCAAGCGAAACTTCCTCTGGCTGCAGGTAGACCTCGGCCTTGCGGTTCTCCTCATCGAGCGTGATGCTCGACACCTTGGCCGGGCTGAGGGCGCGCTGTATGAAGAGTTGCGTGTTGCTCGAGTAGTTGATGACGTCGATGTTCTCGTTGCACAGCTCGCGCACGATGCCGTGAACGCGGCTTCCCTTCACTCCCACGCAGGCTCCCACGGGGTCTATGCGCTCGTCGTAGCTCTCTACCGCCACCTTGGCTCTCTCGCCCGGCATGCGCGCAACGCGCTGTATGGTGATGAGCCCGTCGGCAATCTCGGGCACCTCGGCCTCGAGCAGGCGCTCAAGGAACATGGGGCTGGTGCGGCTGAGGATGATGCGCGGGTTGTTGTTCTCGTTGTCCACGCGCAGCACCACGGCCCTCACGGTCTCCCCCTTGTGGTATGCGTCGGCCGGAATCTGCTCGCCCTTGGGCAGGTGGAGCTCGTTTCCCTCGTCGTCGATGAGCAATACCTCGCGGCGCCACATCTGGTATACCTCGCCGCTGACGATGGTCCCGACCTTGTCTTTGTACTTGTTGTACAGCGAGTCGTGCTCCAGCTCGAGTATCTTCGAGGCCAGCGTCTGGCGCAGGTTGAGTATGGCGCGGCGGCCAAACTTGCTGAAGTTCACCTCCTCGCTCACCTCTTCGCCCACCTCATAGTCGGGTTCTATCTTCTGGGCGTCGGTGAGCGATATCTGCTTGTTCTCGTCCTGCACGTCGCCATCGGCCACCACCACGCGGTTGCGGTGTATCTCGAAGTCGCCCTTGTCGGGGTTCACTATGACGTCGAAGTTCTCGTCGCTGCCGAAGAGCTTCGTTATCACGTTGCGGAAACTCTCCTCGAGCACGCTCACCAGCGTGGTGCGGTCGATGTTCTTCGTCTCTTTGAACTCCTGGAAGGTCTCTATCATGCTTGGGCCTTTTTCTTCTTTCTTTGCAGCCATAGTTTATTTGAAACTTAATAGGTATTTTGTATATTTCACGTTGTCCATGTCAAATGCCTTGTCCACATCCACGATGACGGGGCGCTTCTTGCCCTCGACACGCTGCTTTTCCCTGACCGTGACCACGAAGGAGCTGCCGTCGACGCTCTTGAGAACGCCTTGCACCTTCTTGCCGCCGGCGTCCATCACCTCGACGTCCTTGCCCACGTGGATGGCATACTGCTGCGCCACCTTGAAAGGCTGGCCGATGCCGGCAGAGCCCACCTCGAGCTCGTAGTCGTCAAGCTCTGCGCCGAGCCTCTCCTGCAGGTGGCGGCTCAGCTCTGCGCAATCCTCAATCCACACCCCGTCGGCGTGGTCGATTTCTACAACGATGCGGTTGTCGGGCTCGATGCTGACGTCAACGAGGAAGTACTCGTTGCCTTCCAACCACTCTTCGACGATTGTCTTTACTGCATTCTTGTCAATCATATAGTCGTGTCATTAAAATAAAATGAGGAGCTTTCGCGAAGCCCCTCATTCCACTGAACGCTGCAAAGGTACTAATAATTCTGCTCATACGCAAGCATAAGGGCAGAAAAAGCGCGTCTTTATCCGCATTTTATCCTTTTCGTAACGCCCCGCGCCCATTTTAGGCCCACCAGGTGGCAATAAAATGTGGCTCGGGGCGTTTATCTACAATAACGGAAAGACTACTTAACGTACTCTATATATTTATGGACAAATGGATTAGTAAGGCTGCTGCCGGCGTGCTGGCGGCAGGGCTCATGGCCGTGGCTGCACAGGAAGCTGCGGCACAGAAGCAGCGCGGCGACATTTTCCTGTTGCCCCAGGCGGGCGTCAACGTGTCGCACCTGTCGGGCTACGACGTGCTCATCGGCAACACCCGACAGGCCGCTACGATGGAGAGCTCGAGCAAGGCGGGGCTCACCGCCGGGCTGGAGGCCGAGTACATGGTGACCGGCAGGCTCGGGGCGCGGCTCGGGCTGGTGTATTCGGAGCAGGGCGACAAGGTGAAGAACGTGCCGGAGGCTGACATCAAGACGCAGCTGAAGTATCTGAGCATACCGCTGACGGCCCACTTTTACGTCACCGACTGGCTGGGGGTGCACGCCGGGGTGCAGTATTCGCGCCTCATCGACGACAACTGCATGTCGGGGGCCGACATCGGGGTGACGCCCGACCTGTATTCAGCCGAAGACTGGAGCATACCCGTGGGGGCGTCGGTGGAATACTGCAACGTGGTGCTAAGCGCCAGCTACGTGTTCGGGCTGTCCAAGGTGTGCCCGCCGCTGGGCAGCACCAGGAACAGGTCGCTGTGGATTACGCTGGGCTACAGGGTAAGGCTCTGAGCAGGCTTCGGCCCGCACGGCCCAACCACCTGTGGCACAGGGCGTTGCAAAACAGCCTCGGCCGGGTGGCAAAACAGCCCGTATGGCAATGCCATACGGGCTGTTTTGCATTCCAATACGGGCCGTTCCGGCGCGGCAACTGTTCACCGCCGACCCACCGAGGCGCTGCGCCCGGGCTGCACGCCGTCGGGGTCGATGCGCCTGTAGGCCACCCGCCGCCGTCGCCACGTATAGACGCAGTGCAGCATGCCGTCGCTGCCCTGTATCACGGCCGGGTATGAATATTCGCCCACGGGGCTGTCTTCGAGCGTGAGCAGGTGGCTCCAGTGCTCGCCGTCGGCGCTGATGGCCACGCTGAGCGGCGTGCGCGGCCCTTTCTTGGTGCCGGGCAGGGTGGCAAAGTCGTTGTAAACCAGCACGTGGCGGCCGTCGGCCAGCGTCACCGCGTCGGTGCCCGACTGGTTGTTGGGCAGGTCGGTCAGCCTCACGCGGCTCCACGTAAGCCCTCCGTCGGCGCTCTCCGACGTGGCCAGGCGGCCGTTGCGCGTGCGGCATAGCACCTTCAGCCGCCCGTCGGCCAGGCGCAGTATCGACGGCTGTATGCAGTCGATGGGCTTCACGTCGGAAGTGTCTTCGGTGCGCGGGGCCTCGTCGGCGGCTATCGGCCCCACGTAAGTCCACTCGCCGGTGGCGGGGTCGTATATCTCGAAATGCAGCTTCCAGCCTCCCGTCTCGGTGCTCGAGCCGCACACGAGGCGCTCGCCCGCCATCACGGGCTTGTTCTTCACAGGGCCGAGGAAGCCCTTGGGCAGCGGCTCGCGGCGGCCCCACGTGCGCCCCCCGTCGGCCGACTTGACCACCCAGCCCGTCCAGTCGGCCACGCGCAGGCCTATCTTGAAGAAGAGCCAGAGCTCGCCGTCGGGCATCTCGAAGAGCACGGGGTTCCAGCAAGCCTTGCGCTTCAGCGCCCCGCCGCCGTGGCCCGGCAGCACGGGGCCGGCCTCGGCATCGGTCGTGGAGTCTGTAATCCCGGCCAGCTCCGCGTCGGCCGAGCCAAGCTCAAACACCCCATCGGCAGCCAGCACGGGCTCCGTCCACCTGTCGGAGCCCTTCTCCTTGCGGCTCACCCAGATGCATACGTCGGGGTTGCGCTCCTTCGTGCCGCCGAAGTATGCCGCCACGAGGTCGCCCCGGCGGGTCTCGGCGATGGTGGCCGCGTGGCACTCGGCAAAGGGAGCCGAGGTGTACAGGAACTCCGCCCCGGCTATGGCGGCAGACGCCGTGGGCAAGTCCACGCTGAAACGGTGGCGCCCCGAGCCCACCCGCCTTGTGCCGCCTCCGGGCAGGCACACGTCGGCCGTTGTGTTGCACGGCACCTCTACCGTCCACTCGAGGCGCCCGCCGTCCACCCGCCACCGGCTCGACACCGTGCCGTAGGGCGTGGGGCAACTGGCCGCCACGCTGTCCACCAGCAGCTGTCGGGCAAGCTCAAACCTGTAGTGCGAGCCTCCCGCCTCTATGCCTATGCCGGCCAGGCGGCCGAAGCACCACTCAAGCAGGTCGCCGAGCAGCATGACGTGGTTGCCGCTGTTCATGGCGGGGTCGGCCGTGTCGCCATTCCACAGCTCCCAGATTGTGGTCGCCCCGCGCCCAACCATGTAGCCCCACGAGGGGTAATCGCGGTTGGTGGCCAGCATGCAGGCCACGTCGGCAAAGCTGTTGTCGGTCAGTGTGCCCAGCAGCCACGACGTGCCTATCACGCCCGTAGGTATTCGCCCGCGGTTGACGGTGACGATGTTGGCCACCACATTCTTGGCTATCTCGGCGCGCAGGCTGTCGGGTGCGATGCCGAAAGCCAGCGGCAGGATGTTGGCCGTGGCCGTGTTGTTGCCGTAGAACACGCTGTCGGGATAGAGCGGATGGCCCGGCACGGCCGACGTGCCCCTGTTGTCGGTCAGGAAGCGGCGGTTGAACGCCGCGGCCATGCCGCTGCGCCGTGCGGCCCACTCGGCCGCGTCGGCCTCAAGGCCCTGCAGTCGAGCAAACTTCTCGAGCAGCCCGAGGCAGCGTATGGCGTAGGCCGTGGCAATGAGGGTGCCGTCGGTCTGGCGGGCGGGGTCTTTGCTGTGTATGAGCCGCGGCGACTCGGGCGGCACGCACCAGTCGCCATACTTGTCTTTGGTTATCAGCCCGTCGCGGCTGTAAGTGGCAGCAATGTGGCGCATCCAGCGCGCCATGGCCGGGTAGGCCCGGCACACCGACAGCGTGTCGGCCTGCCTCTCGAGCAGCATGTCGCACACCATGGGCAGTGCCGCGGGCCACGTCACGTCGTCGGTGTAGTAGTTCCAGAACGCGGGGGCCACGTCGGGGATGCACCCGTCTTCGCGTTGCGCCTCGCAGATGTCGCGCACCCACTTGGCGTAAAGGCGGCCGCAGTCGAACAGGCGGCTCTCGCCGAGCGACCCGGCCGTGCGGTCGCCGAGCCACGGCTGGCGCTCGTTGCGCTGCGGGCAGTCGACGGGCATGCCCTTGTAGTTGCTCTCTATGCCCCTCCGGGCGGCCTCGACCACCCGCGTGAGCGTAGAGTCGGAACAGGCAAACGTGCCCTGCCGCCCCATCCTGTCGGCCACGCTGTAGGCCGTGAACGCCCCGGGGCCGACGCCGTCCATGCCCTCTACCTCGACATAGCGGAAGCCGTGGTAAACAAACGACGGCTGCCACAGCGCCGTGTCGCGGCCCGAGCACACATAGATGTCTTCCGAACGGGCGTCGCGCAGGTTGGCCGTGTAGAGCGTGCCGTCGGCGTTGAGCCTCTCGGCATAGCGCACCCTGATGGTGTCGCCGGCCCTGCCCCGCGGCACGAAGGCCACCCACCCGGCCATGTTGCGCCCGAAGTCGAGCACCACGCCGCCCCCGGTGCGCCCCGCCAGACGGGCCCTGCCCGACGGACGGGCCGCCATGGCGGGCGTCATCTGGCCGCGCAGTGTGCCCGTGGGCACGGCAGAGCGCCGGGCCGCGCCCCATCCGGAGTCGTCGTAGCCGGGCATCGTCCATAGGCCGAGCTCCATGCGGGCGTCGTATTCCTCGCCGTCGTACTCGTTGTTGGCGCGTATCGGGCCGGCGGCGGTCACCTTCCAGCTCTCGTCGCTCACCAGCCTCTGCGTGCTGCCGTCGGCATATTCCACTATGATGTTCACCCGGCAAGAGGGCAGTCCGAACACGGGCGTCTTCCAGGGCTTGTCTTGCCGCATTGGGAAGTAGCGGCCGTTGCCCAGCACTATGCCCACGGCCGTGAGCGTGTCAAGGCAGCCGGTCACGTCGTAGGCGTTGTAATAGACAGTCTTGCGGTAGTCTGACGGCGCGGGCTTGAGCACATCGCGCGCCCCCACCTCGCGCCCGTTGACATACAGGCGGTAGAGCCCCAGACCGGCAACGTAGGCCGTGGCCCGCCTCACGGGCTTGCCGCCGAGGCGGAACTCGCGGCGCAGGTAGCGTGCGGCCAGGCGGGTGTGCAGTCCGCGGCGCTCGCCGGGCATGAGCTGCTCGAGCCCTATCCAGCGGCCGCGCCATGCGGTCTCGCCCAGCAGGCCTATGCCAAACTGCTGCGGGCGGCTCCATGCCGACGCCCCGCGGTTGGTGAACACGCGCACACGCCACCACCCGCGGCTGTTGCTACGCAGGCGGCGGCCGCCGTAGCCCACCCACAGCTGGCGGGCCGACTCCACCCGGCCCGTGCGCCACAGGTCGGCCCCCCCGCGGCAAAGCAGCGCCGAGTCGGAGGCCACCTCTATCTGGTAGGCCGTCTGTATCACCCCCTCGCCATCCGAGGTTATGGCCCACGAGAAGCGCGGCGTGGCCGTGTCGAGGCCCAGGGGGCTCTCCATGCCCTCGGTGAGCAGCCCGCCCACGGCCACGCCGGCCATGGCCTGCAGCCACAGCAGCTGCGCGGCCATCAAAGAAAATATTCTGGAAGCTGTTTTCATTTGTGTCATGTCATTTATAGGTTGGCAATGGTCAACTGTCAGACGGCAGCCGCCGTGGCCCGCCATGGGGCCCGTTTGGCATTGCAAAACGGCCCGTATGGCTGTCTGATACGGGCCGTTTCAACCGGCCGGACGGCCCGTTTTGCGGCGGGCGGCGGGCGCCGGCGCGGTGCTCCCTACTCGGTGAGGTCTTTCTCGGCGGGCGCCGCGGCAACCACTATCGACTGCTGCGAGGGCGATATGTAGCCCTTGGCCGAGTCGATGGCAATGAGCACGCCGTCGCCGCTGCCGTGGTATCTGAATGTGCGCACGCCGCCGGAGTGCTCTCCCAGGTATGCCAGGCGGCCCGTGGCGGCGTCCATCCACCACACGCGCTTGCTCTCGCCGGATATGCGCCCCAGGTCGACGGCCATGTCGCGGCCCGTGCAGTTGTACACCATCAGGTAGTCGCGGCCCCGCGTGGCGGCCAGGCGGTCGTGGCGGGTGCCGTTGCCCTGCACTATGCCCTGGTCGGGCACGCGGTCGAAGTAAGGCACGGCCAGCATGAGGTGCTTAAGGTATTTCATATGGTTGAAGCCCGGGTCGTCGAGCGCCTTGTACCACGGCTTGGCCGCTCCGTCGGCAAAGTAGGCCCCGGCCACGCCGGGCTTGGCAAACTGCATGATGGCGTTGTGGCCGTAGGTGTGGCCGCACGAGCCGGCAAACACCGACCAGTAGGCATAGCGCCTCACGTCGGAAGCCTGCCAGCGGGGCTCTCGGCCGTCGTGCAATCCCTGCGGTATGTCTTCGTAAGACGGCTCGCCGTCGAGCACAGGCTTGAGCGGCTTGTGCTTCCATGTCGAGTCTACGTACATCCAGTTGTCTTCCTCCGTGCCGTCGGGAATGGGGTAATCCTTGTTTCCCATGCGCTGCCCGTAGCGCCTGTGGCCGCTCTGGAACATGTTGAAGTCGAGCCACCGGCGGTCGTTGAACCACCGGGCCGAGGTGTAGCGGCCGCGGGGGTGGAAGGTCATCAGGTGGTTGCTGTCTGCCGACTTTATGGTGGTGGCCAGCGCGTCCCACACCTCCGTGCGTATGTCGCCCTGTATGTCGCCGCCCATTATCCACACTATGTTGGGCTTGTCCTTGTAGCGCGAGGCCAGGAAACGGCCGTAGGCGCGGGCCTCGTCGGCGTCCATCAGCCCGGCTTTCACCATGCCGCCCCATATACAGACCATGCCCACGAAGATGCCGCGGCGGGCGGCCTGGTCCACGATATAGTCGAGATGGTCCCAGTAACTGTACACCCCGGGAGGGTCGGCGGCCTCGAAGTTGAATCCGTCGGGCATCGACATCTGCCCGTAGGCGTTGAAGGCGGGGATGGCGTTTATCACTTGCACCTGCACCACATTGTAGCCGGCGGCGGCCAGGCGGTCGAGATAGTAAGCCGCCTCGTCGCGGTTGAGCCGCTCGGGCAGCAGCCACCCCGTGTCGGCGAGCCAGAAGAAGGGGCGCCCGTCGGCATATTGGAGGAAGCGTCCGTTGGCCGACACCGCCAGGCGGGCCACGGGCGAGGGTTTGTTGCCGGCCGCCACGGAGCACAGGGCGGCAATGAAAAGGATGGTGATGGCATATAGTCTGCGCATGGTGCCAATTGTTTTTTCAGTCAATCAGTATATTCGGGAACGGGCATCAGGCCCTCCCGCCGGCCAGGAGGCGTCAGCGGGCCACTATTACATAGGTCTGCCCGGGCTCTGTGGGCAGGTCGTAGAGATAGGTCTTGGGCAGCCTCGGGGCGGCCACCTCGGCCTTTTCGCTTATCAGGGGCGCCGGCGTGGCAGGCAGGGCGAACAGCCAGTTGGGGTTGTCGCCGCGCGCCCGGCCCAGCCCCTTGGCCTTGAGCGGCACGGCAGAGCGCAGCCGCAGGTTGCCGCCGAGGCGCGAGTGCACGGCAAGGCGGGTGAGCCGGCCGTGCTTCCAGGCCATGTCGACCACGAAGCCGCCGCGCGCCACGAGGCCGCTGACAGAGCCGTCGGGCCACGCCGAGGGCAGAGCAGGCAGCAGGTATACAAAGCCGTCGTGGCTCTGGAGCAGCATCTCGGCAATGCCGGCGGTGCACCCGAAGTTGCCGTCGATCTGGAACGGCGGGTGGGCGTCGAACATGTTGGGGTATGTGCCGCCCCGTTGCTTCACGTCGCCCACCACGAGGAAGGTGTCGGGCGAGAGCGTCAGCTGGTCGGTGATGAGCTTCATGGCATGGTCGCCGTCGAGCAGTCGGGCCCAGAAGCACACCTTCCAGCCCATCGACCACCCCGTGCTCACGTCGCCGCGGTGCTCGAGCGACGTGCGCGCGGCGGCAAAGAGCTCGGGCGTGCGGTATGGCGATATCTGGCTGCCGGGGTAAAGCCCGTATAGATGAGACACGTGGCGGTGGTGGTCGTCGGGGTTGTCCCAGTCGTCCATCCACTCTTGCAGCTGCCCCCACGAGCCTATCTGCATGGGCGCGAGCGAGTCGGCCAGCGCGCCGAAGCGGCTGTACTGCCCGGGGTCAGCGTCCAGTGCCTCGCCCGCTGCGGCCACCGAGTGGAAGAGCTCGAACAGCAGCTGGTTGTCCATGGTCACGCCCCAGTTGAGCGGCACGCCCTTGCGCGGCGAGTTCTCGGGCGACACCGAGGGGCTCACCACGAGCCACCCGTGCCTTGGCTCGCGCACCATGGTCTGCTCGAAAAAGGTGGCCGCGCCCAGCATGGCAGGCCAGTAGCGCTCAAGGAACTGCACGTCGGCGGTGTAAAGGTAGTGTTCCCATATATGGCGGCAGAGCCAGGCGCCGCCCATCATCCACATCCCGGCCGAGGCACGGTCTATCGGCCAGGTGGCGCGCCACAGGTCGGTGTTGTGGTGCAGCACCCATCCGTCGGCGCCGTACATCTCGCGTGCCGTGCGCGCCCCGGTGACAGTGAGGTCGCCGATGAGGTCGAAGAGCGGGCCGCTGAGCTCGGTCAGGTTGGTGGGCTCGGCGGGCCAGTAGTTCATTTCGAGGTTTATGTTGGTGGTGTACTTGCTGTCCCACGATGGCAGCATCTTGTCGTTCCATATCCCCTGCAGCGTTGCCGGCTGGGTGCCGGGCTGCGACGAGCATATCAGCAGGTAGCGGCCAAACTGGAAGTAGGTGGCCACGAGCCACGGGTCGGCCGTGGCGGCAAAGGCGGCTATGCGCCTGTCGGTGGGCACGGAGGGGAAACGGTCGGGGCCGAGGTCGAGTTTCACGCGGCCCATGTACCCGGTGAACACCCCGAGATGGGCCTCGCGCAGCGCCGCGTAGCCCTTTGCCATGGCAGCCCGCAGACCGTTGCGCGTGCGCTCCTGCTCGTCGGCGCTCACGTCGTTGTAGCTTTTCACGTTGGTGGCAATGCTCACGTAGACCACAGCCTCGTCGGCCCCGCTCACCGATATCACCCCGCCGGAGCTGGTGACGGTGCCCCCACTCACGTCGGCGGCCATGCGGCCCTGGAACCTCACGAGGCTTTTCAGCCCCTCGTGGCGCGAGGTGACGCCGCTCAGGGTCACTTCGCCGCCTTCAGACCGCGTTATCACGTCGTGGTGGGGCGATGTGAGGCATGCCGTGAAAGTGATCATGCCGGGCTTCGACGCCGTGAGCCTCACGGCCACCACGTTGTCGCCCGGGCCCAGCGTGGCTATGGTCTCGCGGCGGTAGCTCACCCCGCCGACGGTGTAAGACACCACCGACAGTGCCGAGTCGAGGCTCAGTTCGCGGCGGTAGCCGGTGTAACTGCCGTGGCCGGGCATGGATATGTAAAGGTCGCCGAACGTCTGGTAGGGCATGCCGCTGTTGCGGTTGGCCCCGGGCATGATGCTGGCGTCGGCCAGGTTTTGCGCCTCGCGGTACTTGCCTTCGGCTATGAGGCTGCGCACCCGGAGCAGCGCGCCCTTGGCCCTTGGGTTGAGCGTGAAGTTGGGCTGGCCCGCCCAGATGGTCTCTTCGTTTAGTTGCACCCGCTCGACGGCCGGGTTGCCGAACACCATGCCGCCCAGGCGGCCGTTGCCCACGGGCAGGGCCTGGGTCCAGGTCATGGCCGGACGGTCGTACCACAGCGTGTGCCCCTGCGCCCGCACGCCCGTTGCGGCCAGTGCGGATGCCAACAGCAAGGATAGTATTCTTTTCATGTCTCAGTTTGTTTAAACGCCTGGCGGCACGGTGGATTTGCCTGCCGCCACCATATTATAATACGTATGTCGCCACTGTTTCCCCCCGCGGCGGCGCCGGCCGGCGCTGCGCATGGGCCACTCGCGCATGCCGCGGCCCTACTGTAGCCCCGCCTCCGGCCGACCCCCGGGGCACTTCATGGCGCCCACCTTGCGGGCCACGTATTCCCTGAAGCCCTCGCCGCCCAGCACCTCTATGTTCTCAAACAGCCCCAGCACGAAGCGCCCTACGCCCATGTAGCTGCAAACGTCGATGCTGAGCAGCCAGCGGCGGTCGCCGTCGGGCCTGATGTGGGGCGCCGACCGGGGGTATTCCTCGGTGATAAGGCTGTAGGCCAGGCGGTCGAGGCGCAGCTCAACGGGCATCAGCTCCTCGCCGCTGAACATGAAGATGTCGGTGTACATGCGCTTGTGGTCGGCCTCGTGCTCCCACGGGTCGAGCAGCATCTCGACGGTGCCCATGCGCGCCACCTTGAACGTCTTGTTCATTCCCGTCGACGCCTCGTAGCACCTCACCTCGTCGTTGCCGGGCAGAAACATGAAAGGCTCTACCACCCGGCTCGCCACCGTGTTGCTGTGGGGCGACGAATAGTTGTGCAACACCACCTTGTTCTTGGTCTTGATGGCATCGTAGAGCACGCTCACGTTGCGCCCGGCCTGCTCGCTCAGCTCCACGTCGTCGAGTATGCGCAGGTCGTAAAGGCGGTCGAGCTTGCGCAGTATGTGGCGCACCTGCAGGCTGTCGCCCCCGGCCCTGTCGAGCACGCGGCGTATGGTGGTGGCCTCGTCTTCGGTGAAATGCACCGTCTGGAACAGTCGGGTGAAAAACGGCGACGACTTGTCGAGGCTGTAAACCCCGCCCCGTTTCTCGACGATGAAGCCCGCCTGGCGGAAGAAGTCGATGTAATAATACAGGTTGCGGCGCGATATGCCCAGCCGCTCGCACAGCCTGTCGACGGTGCAGACGCGGTTTTCGGCCAGCAGGAGCATCAGCTCCAGCTCACGCTCTAATTGGTTGTGGCGCATGGTTTTACGGTCATTGGTTGCATCGGGGGCAGCCATTGCGATGGCTGCCGCCCATGCAAAGATATAAATTTTCCGGCTACAAAACGAACGAATGGCCGAAAACCGGAGGCTGCAAGGCCGCGCGCCCCACGCCGGAGGCCGCCACGCGCCCACCGACGCCTGCCCCCGTGGTGCCACGCCGTGGCGGCGGGCCATGGCGCTGACAGCCAGGCCGTTGGCCGAACGGGCCGTCCGGCCATGCAAGAAGGCCCGTTCGGCACTGCAAAACGGGCCGTATCGCAACGCCAAACGGGCCGTGCGGCAGGGCCGGCCTACCGCCCCACCCTGAACCAGTCGATGTCGACGAAGCCCTTGCGGCCCGAGACGTTGGGGTCGGCGGCAAAGAAGCCAATCTTTGAGCCTATCCACCGGCCCTTGCCCATGGCGTATTCGCTGCCGGCCCTGTGCCAGTGCCTGCCGTCGGTGCTGTAGGCATAGCTCACGCGGCGCGCCCTAACCGTCATGCGCAGGTAGACGTCGCCGATGTGCATCTCGGCCGGACGCCCCTTGTGCGGGGTGCCCTTGGCCGTGGGGGCGAGCGTGGCCACCACCGTCACGCTGTCGGCGGCACGCAGGTTGCGGGCCCTGGGGTTGTGGCGCACCTGCAGCTCGAAGCCGCTGTCGGTGCGCATGAGGCCCACCGACGAGTATTGCGCCGACATGCAAATCAGGCCCATGTACTGTCCGTTGTTGCGCGAGCAGAAGTCGGATATGCGCGCCGTGGCGGTGAACTCGTCGGCCGGTGTCTTCTGCAAAAGCATGTTGGGCACGAGCCACAGGTTGGCCACGCTGCCGAGCCGCGGCAGGTTGAAGGTGAACAGGCGGTAGAACCCCATGCCCGTGGTCTGGCCGAAAGAGTCGTCGTAGTCAGCCTGCCACTGCCACTGCAGGCCGAGCCGGGGCGAGCCGAACTCGTCGGACTCGGCGGGGTTTACCACCACCTTGCTGTCCGACTTGGGCTTGCGGTGGGTGAGCACAGGCTCGCCCCCGCGCCCCATCACGGGCCAGCCGCTGCTCCAGTCGACGGGCTGCAGGTGGCAGACGCGCCCGTAGGGGCCCTTGTCTTGGAAGTGCACAAACCAGTCTTCGCCGTAGACCGTGTGCACCCACCCGCCCTGGTGCGGGCCGTTGACGGCCGTGGTGCCCCGCTGCAGCACTCGCCGCCACTCGTAAGGGCCGTAGGGCGAGCGGCTGCGCATGGCCAGCTGCCAACCCCCGGCCACGCCCCCCGCGGGGCAGAGAATCCAGTACCATCCGTCGCGCTTGTAGAACTTCGGGCCCTCGGTGGTGACATTGCGCGTGGCGTCGCCGTCGAACACAATGCAGGGGTCGCCTATTGGCCTCGTGCCGTCGGCCGAGAGCTCGCGCACGGTGAGCACCCCGTTGAAGCCTATGCGGCTGTTTGCCCATCCGTTTACGAGGTAGCAGCGCCCGTCGTCGTCCCACAGCGGGGTGGTGTCTATGTATCCCTTGCCCTCAATCACCATGAGCGGGTCGCTCCACGGGCCCGCGGGGTCGGCTGCCCTCACCATGAACACGCCCCTGTCGGCATAGGCCTCGGGATAGTTTTCGGGGTCGTCGAGCGGCACGCAGCCCATGGCCACCACGCGCGGGTCGGTGAAGTCGTTTTGCGGTATGCGCATGTCCATGGGCACGCCCAGCGGCTCAAAGGCGTTGATGTCGGGCGTGTCGCCAAGGTAGTACTGCACCATCGAGCCGTGCTCCATGCAGTCGAGGTCTACCCTGAGCTCGTAGGTGCCGTCGGGAACGGGCGGCAGCTTGATGGCAAAGTCGAACACTCCCATGCCCTGGAACGAGTCGGCCTTGTACAGCGCCCATGCCTTTCCGTCGGGGTCGGGCACCACCGTCTGGTCGAACTTGGTGTTGTTGCCGTTGAACACCTTCACGTTGTCGAAGTAATCTATCGGGTACCTGATGCGCGGGGCCGACTTGCCGGCGTTCAGAGCCGTAATCTCGCTGATGGTGGCGCCGCGGAACCCGTTGTCCATTGTTTCGCGGCAGAGCGTCAGGGCGTCAAAGCGCAGCCGCTCGTTAAGCACCCCCAGCGGCACCTTTCCGTCGTAGAGCAATATCCCGTCGAGCGGATAGATGTAGCCGTTGAGCGGCCTCTTCACGGCGTCGAGGTCCATGCCGATGCCCTCGGCCACCACCTCGTGCATGGCGTCGGAGCCAAGCGTCTCCACCCCGTCGGTCAGCGTGTTGTTGCGCACATACCTGTTGAGCAGCGTGCCATACCGGCCCGTGGCCCTGTCGTACACCATCCAGGCCTTGACGAGCGTCTTGGGCAGCATGGTCTCGTAGTAGTCGTAGGCCTCGCCGAGCCACCCGTTGCCCACGTATGTGTTCTTCTTGAAGGTCAGTATGTCGGGGTTCACCGCCGCCCGGAGCACGTGGTAGGCCACAAACATGTGCAGCACGTTGTTCTCCTTGGTATAGTCATCGCCCGTGTCAACGGCGATGTTGTTGTTCCGAAACCAGTCGTACCAGCCCTCGTCCATGCTCCGCTGGCCTGTGGCGCACTTGCCGTACCACTCCCGGCACCTCTCCGCCAGGTCGGCCAGCGAATGTATGCCGTTGGCATGGAACACGGCGTCGGGCTCGGCAAAGAGCGTGAAGCCGCGCTTGCACACCGTCGGCGTGTAGTAGCCCGCCACGGGGTCGGGCGCCGGCGCTGCCAGTTGCTTGTCGTCTTCGGCCAGCAGGGCGTCGATGCCCGTGGCGCACAGCGCCTCGTAGAAGATGGCGAAGTGGGCCGAGTCGGCCTTCAGCTCCTGCACCACCATGCGGTTTGATCGCGGTATGCAGCGCCCTATGGCGTGGACAATGCCGTTTTCCACCTTGTTGTCGCACATCTGCCGGTCTATCGGCGCACCCTCGTTGACGAGTATTTGCGAGCCACTGCCGCCCGCGGTGATGAAGCGCCCGAGCATTGTACGGTAGGTGGCGCCGCCGGCGGTGAGCATCTGGGTGGTGGTAAGCTCAGTCTTCATGAGGTGATACATGGCGATGTCGGTGCACAGGCTGTCGGTGAGGCCCTCCAGCGAGTTGTCCGTCAGGCCGTTGTGCAGCAGGTTTCCATCCTCGTCGACGCTCTCCCTGTCGTTCCACAGGCTGTCGATGTATGCCTCGACGGCCCCGTTCTTGGGTGCGAAGCAGGTGTAGTTGCCGTATGAGCTCAGTATGCGGTCTTGCCCCGAACGCCTCAGAATGTTGTTGAAGCTGGAAAATATTGAGTCGTTGCTCAGCAGGAAGTCGGTCACCGTCTGGCCGGTAAAGGTAAACCGGTTCGACATGTCGGGCTCCACGTTGCATGCGCACAGCGCCATGGCCGCGGCAAAAGCCAGTGTTTGTTTCAGATGTCTCATTTCAGGTTTCATTTTGTTATTGGTAGTAGTAATGCATTAATATTAATGTAGCCGCGCCACATCCGGCGGCTCGCGGGCCGCCACGGCGTCACTCGGCAAAGTCGGCCTCGACTATGCGCAGCTGCGTCTTGCCCTTGGCGGAGCGCAGCCGGTCGAGCTCGCCCGTGGCTCCTCCGGCCAGCTCTTTTATTATTCCGAACTTGCTGCTGTCTTGCACCGGGGCCACCATGCGCACCCTCACGCAGTCAGTAGCCACTGGTTTGGGTATGTCGATGTTTACGTATCCCAGCGTGGCGGGGGTAATCCCCTCCCACAGCAGGGTGCCGTCGGCGGCGAGAATCTGCAGCGGATAGCACTTGCTGCGCCACCCGGTGAGCTTCAGGCTCACGCTTCTCACCGTGGCCTTGCGCACCAGCCGGTACTCTATCCACGCCCCGTCGCGGCTGCCGTCGCTCTGCCACTGGCTCAGTTCGTTGCCGTCGAAGCTCCTGCCGGCCTCTGCCTGGTTTGAGCCGGCGGTGGCTCCTACCACCCGCAGGCCACGGCGCACGTCGGCAAACGACGGCGTGGGCGGCGTGGGGCCGCGGTCGAGGCGGCACGGCAGCGTCTGTTGCGGCAGGCAGCGCTCCGCGTCGGCAGCCTCGGTAGCGATGGAAAGCGTGGCGGCGGGCAGTCCCTCGGCCTCTGCCCTGACGGTTATGGTGCCGGGAGTGGTGGTGGATCGCACGAAGACGCGGTTGACGCCGCACTCCACGGGCAGCACCGTGGCGCCCAGGTAGTTGTCCGACGCGCGCTGGGCAGCGGCGTCCACGCCCTTGCGGCGGGCTATGCCGCCGAGCCACTCGGCAGGCCCGCCAATGCTGAAGCGTATGTCGCGGTTGTCGAGCGGGCAGCGCCGTCCGCGGCTGTCGACCACCTCCACCTGCACAAGGGCCAGGTCGGAGCCGTCGGCCTTCATGCCCTCGGGGTTCACGATGGCCGTGAGCACAAGCCGCGCGGGCTCGCCAGCGGTCTCGATGGTGTGGCGCGACGTCTCCCTGTCGCCCTCGTAGCCCACGGCGGTGAGCGTTCCGGGCTCATACCTCACGCTGTCGAAGGTGAAGAGCCACTCGTACGACCTGCGGCCGCGGCCCAGCGAGCGGCCGTTGAGCAGCAGTTCCACCTCGTCGGCCGTAGACGCCACGTAGACGGGCTTGACCGTCCGGGCGTCGTAGTTCCAGTGGCCCACGATGTAGGTGCGGTCGGTCTCGGGGCTCACCCACCCGTCCCACATCACCTGGTGCACGTAGAAGGCATCCTTGGGCAGGCGCATGGCGTCGACGACGCCGCTGACGCGGTAGTTCATCTCGTTGCGCCCGTAGGTGTTGGTGTCGCTGAACACAATCTTTGCGCCGCCCGAGCTGACGCGCCGCCCGGTGCCGGGGCGCACGGCCCAGTACTCATGCCAGCGGCGCAGCAGCTCAATTGCAAACTCGTCGTTGTTCTGGTTGTAGGCCGTGGCGGGCTGCCCCTTGACCAGCGGGCCGTCGCCCTGCTTGTGGAAGGGATAGCTGTAGCTGTCCCAGTAGAGTCGGTAGGCCTCGTCACGGCAGTACTCCATGGCCCACATGGGGCGGTCGGCGCTCTTGTTTATGTACAGCATCTCGCCGCCATACTCGGCCTCTTCGATGTCGAGCATCTCGCGGCTGCCTATCGCCCTGCCCCCGTTGGGGTCCCAGCGGTCGCGCACCTGCCTCAGCTCGACCATGTGCTGGCGCGATATGCTCTCGTTTCCGCCCTCATAGAATATGATGCTCGGGTTGTTGCGGTTGTAGATGATGGCGTCGCGCATGAGGCTCACGCGGTGCTGCCACCGCGCCCCCTCCACATCGCGCTCGGCGTCGCCGGCGGGCATGGCCTGCATCATGCCCACGCGGTCGCAGCTCTCTATGTCTTGCTTCGACGGCGTGACGTGCATCCAACGGTAAATGTTGCCGCCGCCCTCTACGCACAGCCGGTTGGTGTAGTCGCTGAGCCAGGCCGGCACATCGGTGCCCACGGCGGGCCATTCGTTGGTAGACCGCTGTGCGTAACCGTGCATCATGATGCACCGGTCGTTGAGCCACACTTTGCCGTCGGCAAACGAAGTCTTGCGGAAACCCGTGCGCAGCGTCACGCTGTCGGAGCCCACCGACGAGGTGACGCTGTAGAGGTAGCCGTAGCCCCACGACCAAAACTCAAGCCCGCCCACGCTGCGGCTGCCCTTGAGCACGCGCGTCTCGCCGGGGGCCAGCGTGGCCGTCTCGCCCTCGAAGGCTGCCACGGGCCTGCCGCCGGCGTCGCTCATGGCCACGCGCAGGGTCACCGTCTGCGGGCTGCGGCTGTCGTTGCGCACCTCCGACTCTACATGCACCGTGGCCCGCCGGCCCGGTATGTCGTAGTCGGTGGCATAGACATACACCCCCTGTGTGCCGAGGTTGGAATACAGCGGCAGCGTGACGCGCTGCCACGAGCCGTCGTCAAACGAGGCGAGGGCGGCCCCGTCGGCGTCGCCCACGTGCATGAGCCAGCCGCCGTTGAAGTTGAGCCGCTGCCTCTGCTGAGCCCCCGCGCCCATGGCGAGGAGCAAAGCCAAAACGAAAAAAAGATGTCTCATAGTCGTGAAAATGTTTGCACCGCAAAGTTAAGTGGCCGGCCGCACGGGGCAAAGGCGGCCCGTTGCTATTTCGGCCCGAAACGGTTGCACGGGCCGCCCAAGCCCGCTTTTGTAACATTTTCGGCTTTTTTGCCTACCTTTGCATAAGCCAAGACGCACTTGGCAATGTGCTGACAAACTCGAATTGCGCCCGTTTGAAACAAATCTTCAACCATGTTACTATTTGCAAGAAACATACTCACAGCAGCCGTGGCGCTATGCCCGGCAATGGCCGGGGCCGACAGCGGCGGCACAACGCTCGACATGAGCGACGGACTGTCGGAGAGCTGGGTGCGCTGCATAAGCCAGATGCCCGACGGGAGGATGGCCGTGGCCACCACGGCCACGATAGAAGTGTACGACTGGACGCGCTTCCACACCGTGAAGCTGCTGCCCGAGGACGCCTGCCCGCTGCCGGCTTACCACGGCGACAGGCAGCTGACGTGCGACAGCCTGGGCTATGTGTGGCTGCGCAACGACCGCACGCTGTAAGTCATCGACACTTGGCAGGGCAAGGCCGTGGCCGACGTGGCGGGACTGATGGCCGACAGGGGGCTCACGCCCGAGGCCGTGGCGGCATGGCCTGCCGGCAGGCCGGGCGACGGCACTGAGATATGCAGGCAGATAGCCGACGGCATAGCCGGGGCGCAGGCCGACGACGACGGCCCCACGGCCGACGAGCAGTTCATGGCCCGGCTGGCCAAGACCATAGAGGAGCACATGGCCGACGAGGAGTTCTCGGTGCCGGCGCTGAGCCGCCTCATGGCCATGGACCGCACAGTGCTCTACCGCCGCATGCAGGCCGCCACGGGCATGTCGCCCTCGGCCTACATCAAGAGCATACGCATGGGGGTGGCCCGGCGGCTGCTGAAGGACACGCAGCTGAGCCTGGCCGACATTGCCCGGCGCACGGGCTTCCACTCGGTGAAATACTTCTCGGCGGCGTTCAAAGACAGCTTCGGGATGACGCCGAGCGAATACCGCGGCGGCTGACGGCCACTGAGAATCCATTGGGCAAGGAATGGCCAAGCAAGCAAACCATCCCGGAAAACAAGCAATAAAAGCGTGAAGAAAATCGAGGCACAAACGCCCCGGCCCGCCCCCAGCCGGCCAAAAGGCCCATACGGCAAGCCGGGACGGCCCGTACAGGCAAACGATACGGCCCGTTTCGCAATGCGAAACGGGCCGTATTGCAACATGCCACGCCGCAGGCCGGGGCGGCACAGGCCCGAGGCAGGCCACGGCCTACTACGGATGCAACCCCACGGGGGCTGTCAGCGCACGGCCACCTTGGCGCAGGCCGTGCCGGCAGCGGCCGAGGCGCGCACCACATAGACGCCGGAAGGCAGGGTCGAAAGGTCGGCCACATGGCCCGGTGACACGCCGTCGGCAGACATGACCGCCACACCGTCGGCACGGCTCACGGCAACGCTCACGGCCGACCCGGCCGGGGCAACGATGCGCACACGGCCGCCGCCCAGCGGGCATACGGCCACCGTAGACGGCACGGCGGCCACACCGGGCAGGCCTGAGGCAAAGTCGAGCACAGCCTGCATGCCCGCCATGGCGTCGAGCTTGCCGAACCCCCAGGTGCAGTCGCCACCGGGGCCGACGTCGCCTGTGAATGAGTCGGACACCGACGTGGAGGCGATGATGCGCCGCACGTCGGCGGGCGAAAGGCCCGGGCAGGCCTCGAGCCACTGGGCCACGGTGCCCGTCACCACGGGGGCGGCCATCGACGTGCCCTGCATATAGGCGTAGGCATAGTCGAGCCCGCCGTACTGCTGGTACAGGGCCACGGGCTGCGAAGAGAGCGTGGCGTCGTGCGACGAGGCCGAAGACACCACGGCACTGCCCGGCGCGGCCACGTCGGGCTTCACCCGCCCGTCGGCCGTGGGCCCGTGGCTGGAGAACGAGGCTATGCCGCCCATGGTCTCGCCGGTGCCTACGTGGCCCACGTTCTCGGTGTCAAACTCGTTGCGGGTGACGTAGGCGCCCACGGAAATCACTCCCCTGCCCGTACCGCCAATCTCGGCCGGCGAGTTGAGGTCGTCGCCCTCGGCCCATCCGTCAATGCCGCCGGAGGTAAGTCCGAGCTTGTTGCCGTCGGCCCACACGTCGACCTTGCCCTCAGAGGCCGACACAACCCACAGGCCAACGGAATAGCCTGCGCGCAGACGGCTGACGCCCGAGGTCACAAGCACGTGGGGCTTGCCGTTGAGCGGGCTTGTCTCGCCGTAGGCCGCCATGGTGCCGACGGAGCCACTGAGCACGGCCGACACGCCGGGCGTGGCTTGGCCCGAGGCGGGCAGGCTCACCGAAAAGCTGTCGGCTATCTCACCTCGCGACGTGCTGTAGGTGAACACGCACACCTTGAGGTCCATGCCGGGCTCGCCCCAGATGTCTATGTCGCCGCCGGCCGTGGCCGTGGTCAGCGCCTGCCTGTAATCGACAAAGGTGCGCAGCGTGTCGGGGCCGGGCCCCGAGAAGTCGCCCGACAGGTGGAAGTTGATGCCTCCGAAGTTGCCCACCGAGCCCACAAGCAGCCGTCCGGGGCCGAGCATGGCGTCGGCCAGCGTGTCGAAAGTCGACGTGCCGTCGTGCGGCCCGGCCTGCACCCCGAGGCTGACGTTGATGACACAAGGCTTGCCCACCGACTCGGCATAGCGGTAGATGTAGGCCATGGCGTCGGATATGTTGACGTTGGTCTCGGTGTCGGCGCCCGATATGCTCACGAGCACGATGTCGGCATCGGGCGCTATGCCGAGGTATGCCCCCCCAGTGCCGTCAGACCCGGCAGCAATGCCGGCCACATGGGTGCCGTGGGAGCCCGACGCCACATCGCCGCCGGCGGCAAGTATCTGCCCGGGCTCCGCCAGCTCGCTGCCGTAGCTGAAGCCCTCGGGCGGCGTGCCCCCGCCGTAGCCCTGCTCCCACACGCGCCTGATGCGCAGCTCGCCGGATGGCGTGCGGAAGTTGGGGTGTGTATAGTCGAACCCGGCGTCGATTATGCCCACTACCACTCCCCTGCCCGTGAAAGGCCGGGGCAGGCCGCTGCCGGCCTGCACGAGGTCGGCCCCGACCGCCGGGCGCACAATGTCCATCATGCGGGCCACGGGCACGGCCGTCTGCACATAGGCCACGCCGGGCAGCGAGGCCGCGGCCTCAAGCGCGCCAGCGGGTATGCGCGCCGTGGCAATGTCGCCGCAGCGCAGGTTGACCGTGGCCCCGAGCCGCTCCAAGGCAGAGACGTCGGCGCCGGGCGCAAGGTGGACATAGGCCGACACGGTGGCCCCGGCCGAGGCACGCGTGGACGCTTGGCCCGAGGCAAGCCCGGCCACGAGGTGGCGGGCTGCGGGCGAGAGCTTTGACTGGGCCCACGGCTGCTGGCAAAGGCAGGCCGCGATAAGCAATGCGAATATCTGTCGTAACATGATTTGCGAGTTATGTTTCCTTTCTGTTTATACATTTGCATGGCAGGCCGAGGGGCAGCTCACCTGACGGCGACCTTGCGCACAACGGAGCCGCCACAGCCCGAGGCGCGCACCACGTAGAGCCCGCTGGGCAGGCTGAACACGGAGCCGCCGCTGCCCGAGCGCACCAGGCGTCCGGCCGAGTCGAACACTTCGGCACGGCTGCAATCGCCCGACACGCTGACACGACCGCCGTCGACCGCCACCACCGGGGCCAGGTCTGGGGCCGAGGCCACGCCGCCAATGCCTGCGGTGTGGTTGTCGGCGCACATCGGCACCATGGCCGCATTGTAGACAGGGCAGTCGTAGGTGCCGTCGGGGGCGATGAGATAGCGGCTTACAATGGCCACGAGGTACATCCTGTCGGGGTCGGTGGGTATGAGCGTGCCGCTGTAGGTAGACTGTATGGCGTCGGGAAGCACATAGTCGACAGGCAGCGACACCGTGGCGCCCTCAGCCAAGTCGGCGCGCACGCCCACCTGGCCGTAGAGGCTGCCGCGGTAGGCATAGCGGTGGGCATAGGCGCTGCCGCCGTTCACCTGGTATGTCAAGATGGAGTCTTGCACGACGAAGAGCGACACCATCACGGTGTCGGCGTCGGGCATGACGTGGGTGAACACGTCGACGCTGCCCTTGACGTGGCGCCTGGCCTCATCGTAGTCGGTGTTTACCTCCACGCTGACATAGGGCTGCACCGAGGCTGCCTGCATGAGCGTGGCGATGACGCTGCCCACGGTGGGCGACTGGGCCGGGGCCTGGTTGCCCGTGGCCGTCATGCGGTTGACCATGAACGATGGTGCGAAGCCTTGCTGCCCGCTGAAGAAATTGAGGTAGAACGACTCTTCGGCCATGGTGAAGTCGTCGGGCGTGAAGCCAACGTGGTGGAACACCTCGACCACATCGCCGCCGTAGGAGGCAAGGGCCTCGGCTATGGCCTGGTGGCCTGCGGGGCAGTTGTCACACATCTGCCCCGTGAATCCCTCAAGCAACAGGCTGTGGCGCATGCCGGCCGGATATACGTAGACGGCCTGTGCCACCGAGTTGTCGGCCGGGTCGGCATCGGTGGCGGCACCGTTGACCGCCGTGACGCTAAGCTCGAAGTCAAGGTTGCCGGCCTCGCCGGCCGCATATTCGCCCAGGTCGAAGTCGAACGTCTGGCCCGGGGCAATGTCCAGCCCGGTGAAAGAGCGCACCAGCGGCTCGCCGCCGCCAATGCTGAAGCTCACGTCGAAGCTGCCAATGGGCACAGTGCCGAAGTTGAGCACCTGGCCGCCGTGGCCGTAAGTCTGCCCCGCCACATAGTAGCCCCCGGCCGAGAGGTCTTTGAGGGTGATGTCGGTGAAGTCGGCATCGTCGACAATGACCTGTATGTTTGGGCATCCGAGGTCGGCGCCATTGCCCTGGCAGTCGAGCCATCCCGAGCCGGTGTAATAGAAGGAGCGGCCTGAAAGGCCCTTGGAGCCGTCAAACTGGAGCGGCTTGTACGACTGCATGCAGGTGAGGGTGTAGCCCACGTAGAGCTCGTCGGCGTCGCCTATGTCGACCGGCGTGTCGAAACGGAACTCCTTCCACGACGGTGAGCCTCCGCCGAAGGCCTGGCTGTAAAGCGGCTCGCCGTCGAGGCTCGTGGCCACAAAGAACTCAAGGCCGTCCATGTTGCTCGTTCCGAACACGGCGCGTACGCCGAGCACGCGCTTGCCGCGCAGCCGGTCGAGCTTCTCGCTGGTCAGTTTTATGGCAAGGCCCTGCTTCTCTGAGTTTCCGAGTCGCACCCCTCCGGTGCGCTCGAAGTGGGTATTGGTATAGCCCAAATAGGTGTCTGCCATGGCCGCGGCCGCGCAGGCAAGCGACAAGCAGAGCGAGAGCATAAGTTTCTTCATTGCTAATAGTGGTTGGTTAAGACTGGGTTATGTGCTTTATTGGCATGGCCCCGGGGGCCCTGCGGCCATCCGGCACGGGCCGGGCGGCCGCCTATAACAAAAGAAGACGCCGCGGCAGGCTGCACTGTGACACTGCCGGGCACCTTCATCACCATGCGGGCCGCAGGCGCCGGGAACCACCGGGGCGCCCGGCGCTGCATGCCCTCAGACAGAGTCAGCGCACCACGGTGAGCTTGACCGTATGCTCTTCGCCACCGGCGCTCACCTTGAGTATATACAGGCCCGGAGCGTATGACGACACGTCGAGGCGGTTGCCGTCGGCCTTGCCCATGAGGGCGCCGCCGAGACTGTAGGCAGCCAGGCTGCTCACACCGGCCCCCTCAACGGTCACATAGTCTGTGGCCGGGTTGGGGTAAACGCTGAGGTCGGCCACGACGGCATCGTCGATGCCATCGGCAACGCCGCCGAGGGTGAACGCGTTGGGCTTGCCCTCAACCTTTCCGTAGGTGCCGTAGTCGACCACGACGGCCACGGAGCGCTCTGCGTTCTCGTCGGCAGACAGGCCGAAGTCGTGCTCATAGCTCGTTTCCGAAGCCCCGAGCGTGGCCACGTCTTCGCCGTCAAGGCGCACGGTGTAGCCCTCGATGGGCAGCGTGGCGGCAGCGGGGTCGGCCACGACGAGGCCCATCATCCAGTTGCCGGTGCCGTTTGAGCTTGAAAGGCTGGCATACGACACACCGTCGTCGAGCGAAACGAGGTCGCCGAAGCCATACATCTGCGGCAGCAGGTCGATGGCCAGCGGGCCCTGGTCTTTCAGTCCGTCGAAGCAGTCGAGGTCGAGCGTGTACTCGGAATTGGCGTCGATGACTATCGGCTCCTCCAGGTCGACGGTGTTCCACCGCTTGTATACAGGCTCATCGGGCTCGACAGTGGCCAGCAGCTCGCCGTCTTTGTAAATCATGAACGTGAAGATGGCGCTGTTCATCGGGTAGTAGCGCAACTGCCTGATGACGTAGCCGTCCAGCCCCTTCAGCTTCTCGGCAGGGTAAACCACGCGGGCACGGTAGCCATAAACGGTGGCGCTGGTGCCTTCGACGGCCTGGGCCGGCTCCTCGCCGCAGTAGCCCACGGCCTGCTCGTCGTCGTCCTTGGGCTCCTGCCAGCTGAAGGCCACGGTGCGGTTGTCGCCCCAGCAATCGACGTTGTCTACGGGCTTGAGCCTGCTCTTGTCGGCCGCCACGTCGACACTGACGCCCGGGCCTTGCGACACACGCCCGTCGGCATACTCAGCCTCGACAGTATATATATAGTGGCCGTCGGCCACTCCGCGGTCTACATACGACGTTGTGGTCGACGTGCCCACCAAGGCGCCGTCGGCATACACGCTGTACTGCTTCACATCGTCGATGCCGGCAGTGTCGCCTTCCTTGCTCAGCACCATGCTAAGGGCGAAGGATATGTCGAACTGATAGCCGTTGGCCTTCGACGAGTCGGACAGCGAGTAGAAGCCAGACTCGGTTGACAGGTGCACCAAGTCGCTGTAGCCGGGCACGCAATTGCCCTGGTCCATGCCCACGACGTTGGTGTTGGCCTGGCTGTCGTCTACCGTGACGGCTATTGCGCACATCACGTCGCCGGTGAGCGACGACACAGCCACGGGCTTGTCGAGCGCCACAATGTTCTCTACGCCGTAGTCAAGCTGCTGGGTGATGGGCTGCGAACATACAAGCTTGCCGCCGTCATATATTTTCAGTTCCCACGCCTTCTGGGCGGTACGCGGCACAAACGCCACCTTGCTGATGGTGTAGCCGCCGTATGCGCCCATCTCGGCCTTGTCGTACTTGATGGCAAACTCAAACGAATTGGCTCCGCCGCCAAAGCCCAGCAGGTCGGCCTCGGTGTCGTAATACCCCTTCGACACAAGGTTGGTGGCAGGCCTTGACCACATGATGGAGACGCTGTTGAAGCCCTTCTGGCGGCCTGTCAGCATGCGTGGGGCCGACGGTGTGGGCTCCGAAAGCCACAGCGAGGCCGCTTCAGACTTGGCCGACTCTGCCGTGCCATATACGGCCGTCACGGCATAAGAGTACATGCCTGAGCCCAGGCCTGTGTCGATGTAGCTCGTGGTGCCGGCCAGCGGCTGGGCCGTCAGCTTGATTCCGTTGCGGTATACGTTGTAGCCCGTGGGCTCAGAGGTGGCTCCCAGCGGCTTCTGCCACGAGAGCCTGGTGCCCATCAGGCCGTCGAGCTGAGCCACGGCCAGCCCCACGGGCTCGCGGTTGCCGACGTTCTGGTCGAGAAGCACCACCACGGGGTGCTCTGTCCTGTTCTTGTCCATGGTTGAGATGGCAAGCACCTTGCCGTCGGCCGACGTTGCGGTGACGGTGAGGGCCGACACCACGGGCAGGTTGCTCATGTCTACTCCCTTTTCAGCGAGGTAGGTGTCGAGCTTCACAAACTTGCCGCCGGTGTAGACAGAGCCGTAGGATGTGTAAGTCATCATGTCCTGCTCGTAGGCGTAGACGGTGAGATTGTCGTCCATACACATGTATTGCAGCGAATAAGGCATAGTCGACAATGAGCCGATGTCGGTGTTCTCGCCTGTCTCTACGTTGTAGATGCCTGTGTCATGGAGCAGGTGCTTGCCGTCGGACGAAAACTTCTGGGCCACGTGGAAGGGGCTGCCGGTCTCGTTGAGATAGGTGGCTGCCCCTGTCTCGATGTCCCACAGCACAGCCAGCCTCGACGACTTTCCGCCGGGCTTGTATGCCCATCCGGCCGCCTTGGTGCCGTCGGCCGAGATGTCGTAGACGCATCCCTCGGTGCCTTCGAGCACCTTGTGCACCTTGCCGTCTTTCCACACGGTGGCCTTCCACTTGCCGTTGGCGTCGTAAATGCCTCCCCCGATGAGGTGGGCGCCTTCCGACACGCAGTAGGCCTGGCCGTCATACTCGGTGTGAGTGGCGGCACCGAAGCCGCTGATGGGCTCCAGCGCGCGCCACCGCCCGCCTGAGTAGTAGCCGCAGGTGGTGACGGTGGCTCCGTTCGACGTGTATCTGTCATCGGGATAGCAGCCCGACACGATGCCGTCGTCAGACACGCCAAAGGCGTTTGACACCTCCGTGCTGCCCGTGAGCAGCTCGCAGCGGTCGGTGGAAAGGTTCCACCTGAAGGCATGCTGGGCGCCTCCGCTGTCGGTGAAATAGCCTGCCGCCCACTTGCCGTTGGGCGAAATTGACGTCACTGTGTAATTCTGCATCCCGTAAAGGGTGATGATGCCCGTGTCGCCGGCTGCCGATGCGCCGAGCAGGGAGGCCACTAACAGCACGCAAATAAGATATATCCTGTTCATAAAATGGTTGTTTTAGGTTGTATTTGATGCTTTATGCGGTTAGGCGTCAGGCCCCGGCAGGCAGCGGCACCCACTGGCCGCACGCTTGCCGGGGGCTGGCGCCGCCCGCCGGACGATGGCTTGAAGACGGAAAAGGGAGAGCGGCCGCCTGGCGCGGAGGCCCTGGCAGCGGCGCACTCCCTAACCAATCCAAATACCAATTGCGGTTATTTGCTGAACTTGACGGCAACCACCTCGCCATCAACATATACCAGCGCCACGTAAACGCCTGCCTGCAAGTGGGCCAGGTCTACGCTGCTCACGTTGTTGTAGGAAGCCTCGAGGGCTCCGGCAGCGGTGTAAATGGCCACTGACGAGGCCACGCCGTCGATGGCTATGCGGCCTGCGCCCACGGTCACCTTGCCGTTGCCGGCTGCAGCGGGCACGCCGTCGATAGACTGTGTGCCGAGGGTGCTCACGTCAACCGATATGGTGTCGGAGCATACGCGGCCGAAGTGGTAGACGCTCTCGACGTAGATGTCTTGCACGTTGTCGGCGAAGTATATGTCATACATGTTGTCGGTGATGGGCACTATGCCGCTTAGCTCGGCATTGGCCTGGCCGCGCCCAACCACATAGATGTTGTCATAGCGGAAGCGCAGGGCCTCGTTGCGGGCCTCGGGTGCCTGCCATGTGAAGTGCACCTTGTCGTAACCGTCCGACCTGTCGACGTATTCGGCCTTCAGGCCCTCTACGGCCGGCAGCTCAATGAAGTAGGTGTGGTCGGTGAGGTCGCTCACGTTGTAAGCCACGCTGTCGCCCGTCGACTCGGTCTTCACCACTGTCTGCACCCAATAATCATAGGTTCCGTTGGGCACTTCGTTGTCGGTGAAGCTTATGACGGCCTTGCCGGAAGCCTCGTCGTAGGTAGCCTCGTCCATACCGACGGTGCCAATGAGGTTGCCTTCACGGTAAATGTCGAACGACACCACGCCGTCGGCAACTGCAAACAAGGGCGCGTCGAAGCTTACCACTGCCGTGTTGAGCCCTTCCTCAACAGGGGTTACGGTCACTCCCTCGACCACATAGTCGGGAACCATCTGCGTATAATACGTCACGGTGGGCAGGCCGTTGGGGCGCCAATTGCCGCCCACGTTCATGTAAGCCACCTCGCGCACACGGTACGGGTCGCCATCGACACACTCGTAGACAATGCGGTTGTTGGGCGACTCCTCGCCGTCGTAGACGTAGGCGCGGTCGTATTGCACGATGGAGTCGTTGCGCCATGTCCAGCGCTCAACCTCTGAGGCCTCGGTCTTCTCGGCGTCATCATACTTGGTTGCCTTCACCTTGTGGTTCTCGGAGTCGTATTCAACCACGGTCCAGAACTTGTCCGAGCTCCAGAAACCGTCGCCGACGATTGTCTGCGGCTTGTCGAAGCCCACGAAGTCTGAGTATGTCTCTGTCGAGATGAGGGGCTCGCCGCCGTTGTTCATGAAGCGGTCGGGCTTCGACGTGGTCTTCTTCACGAGCTGGCCGGCACCGTCGTATTCGTAGGCGATGTATGAGCCATCGGCCAGGGTGGTCTCCTTGGCGAGCCTGCCCTCGGCGTCGTACTCATAGTTGACGGTGTCGTTGTTCGACTTGTAGTGGAAGTCTCCCTGCGCCTCGCTGTCCATCTGGATGAACTCCGAATGCTTGCTTACCAGCTGGTGGGCGTCGTTGTAGTCATACTTGGTATAGTACATTATCTGCCATGAGCTCTTTCCGCCCAGGGCGGTGAACATTCCGTACTGTGCGCTGCGCACGGGGTTGTTGTAGCGGTCGTAGTATGTGATTGTGCGCTTCGACACGTTGTCGCCCGAGATGCCCATGGCGTCGCCATACACCTCGACGCATGTGGCGCGCAGGCCTGTGTCTTCGGGCTTGGTGGGCTCTTCCACCTGACCGCCCTCGGTAGACTTGATGAACGTCAGTCCGCCCAGCCTCGAGGTCACGGGGCACTTCACCGCCTCGGGTATCTCTGCCTCCGAGGCAGGGTCGAAGGCCACAATCTTGCTCGACCCCGTGCTGTAGATCAGGTACAGCTTGCCGTCGTAATAGTCCATGGTGCTGGCCATCACTCCCGAGAGCAGCCCCGACTCCGACGAGATGTCGCGCGTCTCGTTGAATGTGCCGGATGCCGGGTCGATGGTGCAGAGCGAAAGGTCGACGCTCACATTGAAGAGGCCGCCATCCACCTCGTTGTTGATCACGCCATAGAGCGTGCCCTTGCCGTCGGCAGCTATGGCTACCACAGACACGCCGTCGAGCGTGAATGCCTGCTTGAGCGAACCGTCTGACAGGTTGACCGTATAGACCTCGGTGCCGTCGGAACCGGGATTCACGGCATACATCGTCTCGGTGGTGGCGTCATAGGTCATGTCGGACACCTTGGTGGCTATCGGGCCTTCGGTTATCTTGCCTATCTCGTTGGTCTCGAAATTCAGCGTCCCGAAGAAGCTCGAGGCCTCGTCGTCGCCATCCGAGACCACGTAAGCGTAATATTTATCGCCCACCGAGGCGCCTGCCTTGATGTAGTAGTCGGCCGAGATATACATCCCGTCGGTGTAGGTCGGCATCTTGCAATACTCACCTGTGAGTTCTGCCAGGTTGTTGACGTCGAAAGACACTATGCGTCCTTCGTTGCCCAGGTTGCTTGAAGACGACGGCGTGGAAGCCAGTCCTACGTATGCCGTCTGGGCGGTTGCGTCTACAGCAAAGGAAAACGCCAGAGCTGCGAGCGAGGAATAAAGAAAATGTTTTACCATAATCCATCGGTTTTAGAGTTTCGCCACGCAATATAGCGAATAAAAACAACAGTAACTTTAAAAGTATTCAATATTTATTACACCCCCGCGAAATACTTGACTTAAATCAAGGCAAACGATGCAATAAGGGCAAAAAAGCTTAATCAAGTGTAAAATCAACCAATAATACCGAACTATCGTCGTATAAATACGTATTATTGACTAACATATCAAATGCCCATTCAGCCCATCCTACCACCCCACGTGGGGCCGGCTACAGCCTGGGAGCGCACACAAACACAGCCGCCACGGGCCATGAAGGCGGCACCGTGGCGGCTGATGAAATATCATTAAAAACCATCCGGCAGGACCAAACGCCTATCGGTTGTCCGAGATGAGGTTCTCTCCGGTCATGTCGGCAGGCTGCTCCAGGCCCATGATGTGCAGTATCGACGGTGCCACGTCGGCCAGGCGGCCGTTTTTCACGGTGGCGCTGTTGTTGTCGGTCACGTAGATGAAGGGCACGGGGTTGAGCGAGTGGGCCGTGTTGGGCGTGCCGTCGGCGTTGATGGCGTTGTCGGCGTTGCCGTGGTCGGCAATGATGATGGCCTCGTAGCCGTTGGCCTTGGCAGCCTCAATCACCTCGCGCACACAGTTGTCTACGGCGTGCACGGCCTTGGCTATGGCGTTGTACACGCCGGTGTGGCCCACCATGTCGCCGTTGGCGAAGTTCACCACGATGAAGTCGTACTGCTGCGTGGCGATGGCTCCCACGAGCCTGTCCTTCACCTCGTAGGCGCTCATCTCGGGCTTGAGGTCGTATGTGGCCACCTTGGGCGAGGGCACGAGTATTCGGTCTTCGCCCTCGAAAGGCTTCTCGCGGCCTCCGTTGAAGAAGAACGTCACGTGGGCATACTTCTCCGTCTCGGCCGTGTGGAGCTGGCGCTTGCCCTGCTTGCTGAGATACTCGCCCAGAGTGTCCTCCACATTCTCCTTGGGGAAGAGTATGTGCACGCCGGTGAACGATGCGTCGTAGGGCGTCATGCAGTAGTACTGCAGCCCCTTGATGGTGTGCATCCCCTCGTCGGGCATGTCCTGCTGGGTGAGCACCTGGGTGAGCTCCTTGGCGCGGTCGTTGCGGAAGTTGAAGAATATCACCACGTCGCCCTCCTGTATGGTACCGTCGACAGCCGAGTTGCATATCGGCTTCACAAATTCGTCAGTCACGCCCTCGGCGTAGCTCTCCTCCATGGCCTTGACCATGTCGGCCGACTGCTTGCCCTTGCCCTCCACGAGCAGGTCGTAGGCCTCCTTCACGCGGGCCCAGCGCTTGTCGCGGTCCATGGCGTAGAAGCGGCCCACGATGCCGGCTATGTGGGCGCCGTTGGCCTGGCAGTGTGCCTGCAGGTCGCGGATGAAGCCCACGCCGCTCTTCGGGTCGGTGTCGCGGCCGTCCATGAAGCAGTGCACGTAGGTCTGCTCAAGGCCGTATTCGCGGGCAATCTCGATGAGCTTGTACAGGTGGTCGAGCGACGAGTGCACGCCTCCGTTGGAGGTGAGGCCCATCAGGTGGAGCTTCTTGCCGTTGTCCTTGGCGTATGTGTACGCGCTGACAATCTCGGGATTCTGCATTATCGAGCCGTCCTTGCAGGCGCGGTTGATCTTCACGAGGTCCTGGTATACTATGCGGCCGGCGCCTATGTTGAGGTGGCCCACCTCAGAGTTGCCCATCTGTCCGTCGGGCAGGCCAACGTCTTCGCCCGAGGCCTGGAGCTGCGAGTGGGCGCTCACGGCCGTAAGATAGTCGAGGTATGGAGTTGGGGTGTTATAGATCACGTCACCCTCGCCGTGTTTGCCGATGCCCCATCCGTCGAGGATCATCAGCAGTGCTTTCTTTGCCATAGTCTTATTCCTTATATATTAATATCAATCTTTTGCCCGCAAAGTTACAACTTTCGCGCCAAGTAGGCAAAAATTAATGAAGAATTAAGAGTTAATAAACTGTTTTGATTGGCCCAGGGCTGCTTTCGCCACCGCCGCCAAGGGGCCTTTTCCGGCCGCGGCCCACATTACGGCACGCCACGCCGACGGCCGCGGCCACCTGCGATGAGGCATGGCCGCGTTGGGCGTGAGGCCCATGCCGACTGGTGGCACAGCCCGAGACAGCACCCAAACGACTGGCTGACAGCAGCCTGCCCGGCCCTGCCCGACCCGATGGCGCGGCAGGCCATGGACGCGGGCCAAGGCCAAACTGCAGCCGGGGCAACGCTGGCGGGGCGCGCCTCTGGCAACAGCCACACAACCGGCGGGCAAGGCCAATTGCACTTGCACAAGCCTATGGAAGGGCAACGGGCCGGAAGCAACGTTAAAAAACAATAAACGCCAGCGCTTCAAAATGAGCGCCAAGTATACATGCCGGATATTTTCTGTATTTTTGCAGCGTTGACATGAACCTGAAAACAAACTTCATTCCGAATCAAACCAATAAACATTCGATTATCATTATGACTAAACACAAAAGACTACTCGGCGCGGGCCTGCTCCTGGTGGCCACGGCGGCAAGCGTATGCGCGCAAGATGTCAGGGTGCACCTTGACGAAGCCGGAACACTTGAATCGAAAATAGAGAAATCAAAGTTTGACCAAATCAAGTCTCTGACAATATCGGGCTACATCAACGGGACCGACCTTTATGACATAAGGAACATGGACAACCTGGAGACGCTCGACCTGTCGGATGCCACGATTCTGGCCAGCGGAAGCTTCGGAACGTCGACATACACAGAAAACAACACCGTAAGAAACGGCAACTTCAGCAACTGCGAGGTGCACACCCTGGTACTGCCAAACTCGCTGCTGTATGTGAAGAACCAGGCATTCTATCAAGCATACAATCTCGAGAAGATTGTCATCGGCGACCAGCTCGTCAGCTTTTCATATGAAGCATTTGTCAACCCGCAGAACGCGTATGGCCATTCCATAAACACATGCGACCGCATGAGAGAGTTTGTTGTGTCTGAAAACAACAAGAACTTTGCCTCGCCCGACGGGGTGCTGTACGACAAAGCCATGACCACACTGCTATCATACCCAAACATGAAGGCAAAAAAATACACCGTGCCTGAAGGCGTCAAGACCATTGGAGGCAAGGCTTTCAGCTGTTGCGACAACCTCTACGAAATCACACTGCCGCAATCTTTGGAGAAGGTTGAGGGCAGCGCGTTTGAAAGCTGCGAGCATTTGCTGAGCATTACGTGCCACAGCATGACACCGCCACAAACCACCGAAGGGCTCAACGGAGGCGTGTTCTACAATGTGCCTACGGGCAGCTGCATTCTCTATGTGCCCAAAGGCACTTACTCGGACTACTGGATGGCGCCCGGCTGGGGACGGTTCAAAAACATCGTTGAAATGGAGCCATCGGCCATCGGCGCCAACCGGCAAACCGGGCCTGAGGCACACAGCGTGGACGGGGGCATCGAGATAAGCGGCCTGGAGCATGGCGAGACGGCCGAGATTTATTCTGCCGGGGGCGTGAAGCTGTATTGCGGCGGCAACGGCACGGCCAAGCTGCCAACCGGGACTTACATCCTGAAGGCAAGGGGCTTGTCGGCCAAGCTCACTGTAAAATAAGGCCAGCGTGGGCAACGCTGAATAACATGCGGCACGTATGCGCCATGGTTTGGCGGCATTGCCATGGGCCACGCCACCTCGGCCGCAACCGCCGCTGACACACACGGCCAAGAACAGGCAGCAGAGCTTTATATTCCACATAACAAATAGGCATGCACCTACCATAGTACTCTGCCTCGAGGCGGTGTGGTCGCCGTGCCGGGCTAACAAGCTGCAGGCACAGCCATTGCCCAAGCATCGGCACGGCGGGCCGGCTTTTGGCCCAGGCGAAATGATGGGCGCGGCAGGCCAGACTGCCTGTGCTACCCGCAATCGGGGTGAGGCCGCGCCAACACAGCCGCCGGCGCTGGCCGCCCCTGATGTTTAAACTTGTTTAAACACAATGCAAAACAACAATGCAAGTGCCTTCTTTTGAGTAATTTTGCAGCTGCTTTGCCGCCGTTGCCGAATCTTAGGCGGCAAAAGCCGGATAAAATTACATGGGAAAATGGAAACAAGGAAAAGGAGCAGGCAGGAGTGGGCGCGGCGTTACGCCGCGTTTGTGGTGATACTTTTTGTAATAGCCTTCGGCACGTCGCTGTCGATAAGGGCCAACCTCGGGTCGTCGCCCATATCGGCGCCGCCCTACGTGCTGTCGCTCGTGCCGGGCATGGGGCTCACCATGGGGCAGCTCACCATGCTGATGCACGTGTTCTTCATCACGGCGCAGGTGGCCCTGCTGCGCCGCGACTTCGAGCGGAGGCAGTGGCTGCAGATAGGCGTGTCGCTGCTCTTCGGCTTCTACACCGACCTCACCATGTGGCTGACGAGCTTCATGCAGGTGCCATTCGACTTGCCCCCAGCCATTGGCCTGCCTCTGCGGCTGGCCGAGCTGCTGCTGGGCGGCGCGGTGCTGGCCTTCGGCATAGCCCTCGAGGTGCGCTGCGACTCGCTCATGCTGGCAGGCGAAGGCTTCCCGCTGGCCATCGCCAAGTTTAGCGGCCGCGACTTCAGCAGGGTGAAGATATGCACCGACACGCTGCTCGTGGCCGTGGGCTCGGTGTTCATGCTCGTGTTCTTCGGGCGGTGGGACTGGGCCATGGTGGGCCCGGGCACGCTCATATCCATGTTTTACGTGGGCATGATGGTGCGCGTGTTCTCACCCCACATAGCGTGGCTCGACGCCCTGCTCATACCCGGGGCCCACAGGCAGCAGGCCGGCGCGGCGCCCTCGCCCGACTATTGGGGCGGCCACACCGTGGTGACCATTGCCCGCACTTACGGCAGCGGGGGCGACGCCGTGGGCGAGGAGGTGGCCCGGAGGCTGGGATGGCCCTGCTACGACCGCCAGCTGATAGACATCACGGCGAGGCAGATGGGCTATGCGCCCGAGTTTGTGGAGCGCAGCGAACAGAACATTTCGGCCGCGAGGCTGTGGGAGATGGTGGCTGCCGACAGCGGCATACCGCGCTCTATGAACCCGTCGAAGGACGACGCCATCTTCGTGAGCCAGAGCCGCACCATCAGGAGCCTGGCCCAAAAGGGCGAATGCGTGATTGTGGGGCGGCTGGCCAACTGGATTCTGCGCGACGACCCCCACGTGGTCAGGGCGTTTGTGGGCTCGGGCGCCGGCGAGGCCGCACGGCGAGTGGCCCGGCAGCTGGGCATAGGCACCGACGAGGCCGCGCGCAAGGCCGCGCGGGTGAACAGCGGGCGGGCCATCCACTGCCGCCACTACACGGGGGTGAGGTGGGCTTCGCCGGCTGCCTACGACCTGATGGTGAACACCGACCGCATGGGCATTGAGGGGGCGGTGGCCACCATCATCGGGGCGGTGGAGCGCTCGCGCAAGGCCGCAGCCGACACCGGGCCAGCACGCTGACGCACAGGGCGTTGGACGGCAAGCGGCGTTTGGGGTTGCAAAACGGCCCGCATCACACCGCGAAACGGCCCGCATCGCACTGCAAAACGGCCCCCGCGGCAGCGCGCCGCTGGCCCCCGCCCGCCCCACGGCACACTGAGGGCCGCCCCGGCCGAGCCAGGCCACAGCGCCACCAGGCAAAAGGGCCGGCATGGGCAATCGGGCAACCCGGGCAGGCTGTGGCAAAAGGGTGGCTTGATGAAGTAATCACTGACGCAGAAAAACTTTTGGCCCTGATGCCCAATTGGGGGCAAAGCCCCGCCACGGGGGCGAGCACAAAGCAAGGCGGGCCGCACTCGGATAGCTCCAAGTGCGGCCCGCCCTCATACCGTCACGCCCCCCGTGGATGGCGGGGGACAGCGGCCTGCGGCCCATTGTCAGGCCAGCAGCCTCTTGACGGCCTCGCTGATTGACTTGCCGTCGGCGCGGCCCGCCAGCTGCTTCGAGGCCACTCCCATCACGCGGCCCATGTCCTTGACAGACTGTGCGCCCGTCTGGGCTATGATGTCGCGCACGGCAGCCTCTATCTCTTCGGCCGTGAGAGGCTGCGGCAGGTAGCCCTCGATGACGGCCACCTGCGCCAGCTCGGCGTCGGCCAGGTCCTGGCGGCCCTGCCCGGCGTAGAGCTCGGCAGAGTCGTGGCCCTGCTTGGCCAGCTTCTGCAGTATCTTCATCGCGTCTGCATCCTCGAGGGTGTCGTTGGCTCCCGGGGCGGTCTTGGCCTCGAGAAACACTTTCTTGATGTTGCGCAGGGCCTCGAGGCGCACCTTGTCCTTGGCCTTCATTGCTGCAACGATGTCTTTGCTTACTTGTTCAAATAGTGTCATGATAGTATAGTTTATTTAGCACGGCTTAGGCCACGGGCCCCGGCTCATGCAAACCTAATGGTTCCTTGCACCGGCTCGGCGGGCGTGTCGTCGTCGGGCTTCTGCACGTCGGGCGCCATGTTGCCCGCCTGGTAGTGTATGCTGTCCAGTATCTCGCGCGTGCGCTTGTAGGTAGGCGTCTGCTCTACGGCCGAGATTACGTCGTCGTTGTCAAGGTCTTCCGGCCTGAAGAGGTAAATGTGCGGGCGGCGCTTGTACTTCATGCTGCCGGCCTCGTTGCCATAGTAGCGGTTGCGGCGGTCTTGGCGCTCGGCGGCCTTCTCCTGCTCCTCGGCCATGCGGTTGGCGTCTTCCTGCGTGTGGCGCTTGAGGTGGCCGTTCATTCCCTCCACGTTCTCTATGCCGAATCCCGTGGCCAGTATGGTCACCTTCACCTTCTTGCCCAGCTCGGGGTCGGTGGCCAGCCCCCACTTTATCTCGAAGTCGCCGCCAAACTTGGCCATGAAGTCGTTCACGTCGTTCATTTCCTCCATCATCAGGCCGTCCTTGCCGTCGTTTTCGCCGCAGAACGATATGCTGAGCAGTATTTTCTTCGAGTTGAACACGTCGTTGTCGTTGAGCAGCGGCGAGTTCAGCGCGTCGTCGATGGCCTTCTTCACGCGGCCCTCGCCCTCGCCGTAGCCGGTGCTCATGATGGCCACACCGCCATCCTTGAGCACGGTCTTCACGTCGTTGAAGTCGAGGTTGATGAGCCCGTGCACTGTGATTATCTCGGCAATGCTGCGCGCCGCCACGCTCAGTGTGTCGTCGGCCTTGCCGAAGGCGTCGAGCACGGTGAGCTCGGGGTATATCTCGCGCAGCCGCTCGTTGTTGATTACGAGCAGCGCGTCGACGTGCTTGGCCATCTCCTCCACGCCGTCGAGGGCCTGGTCAATCTTGCGGGCGCCCTCGAAGCGGAACGGGATGGTGACAATGCCCACGGTGAGTATGCCCATCTCCTTGCTCACGCGGGCTATCACCGGGGCGGCGCCGGTGCCGGTGCCGCCGCCCATGCCGGCGGTGATGAACGCCATCTTGGTGCCGTCGCTGAGCATGGCCTTGATGTCGTCGAGGCTCTCCTCGGCAGCCTGGCGGGCGCGCTCGGGCCTGTTGCCGGCCCCGAGGCCCTCCTTGCCGAGCTGCAGGTGCACCGGCACTGGCGAGTCGTTGAGCGCCTGGTTGTCGGTGTTGCAGAGCACGAAGGTCACGTCGTGTATGCCCTCGCGGTACATGTGGTTGACGGCGTTGCCTCCGCCGCCTCCCACGCCGATGACCTTTATTATGCTGTGCTCCTTCTCGGGAGCTCCGAAGTCAACTATGTTGTTTGGGTAATTGCTGTTGTCTGCCATATCTTTCATTGTTGTTACGGGTTATGGATGGTGGGCGCGGCGCCCCCGGCGGGGCTGCGCCCGGCTCTGGGCCTCACTCTTCGGAGATGATGACGCGGCCGATGTCCTTGATGCGCTTGATGAACTTGTGGAGCGGGCTGTTCTGCTTCTTCTCCTCCTCAAGGCGCCTTTTCTCCTCCTGCTCGCGCTCCTGGGCCAGCCTCTCCTCCTCTTCGCGCTTCAGGCGGGCCTCCTCCTCGGCCTGCCTTTTCTCGGCCTCGGTCTGCACCACGCCCGGCTGTATCTCGTGGGGCTGGCGCGCCTTGGGCGGCTGCTCGCTGGCGCTCTGGGCCGGCTTGGCCGAGGTGAAGATGTCGCCGCCGGGCACCACCTCGCCCCCGGCGCAGTTGATGTCGCCCTTGGCAAGCAGCCCGAGCACGGTGTTCATGGTGCCGTTCTTCACCGTTATGTCGGGGTTGGTGGAGTGTATGGTGTGGGTGACAAACTTGGCCACCCTTATCTTCTCCACGTGGGTGTGGTTCATGAAGGCCCGCTCGATGTTCTTCATGTTCGAGCCGCCGCCGGTGAGGATGATGCCGCCAAGCAGCTTGTCGTAGTATTCCGACGGTATCTGGTACCACACGTTCTCTATTATCTCCTCGAGCCGGCCCTCGACAATCTCCACAAACTTGCGGCTCTCGACGCTGCGGTCGGCGTCTATGGGCAGCTTGAGCGAGTTGTCGATGTCGGTGTTGTCGGTGTATGCGCTGCCATACTTCAGCTTCATCTTCTCGGCGTCGGCCTCCTCCATCTGCAGCGAGGCTATGTCCTTGGTGATGTTTGCCGAGCCCAGCGGTATGACGGCCAGGTGCCTGAGTATGTTTTTGCTGAACACGGCCACGGTGGTGGTGTCGGCCCCCATGTCGACCAGCACGCACCCCGAGCGGCGCTCGGCCTCGGTGAGCACGCTGTCGGCCAGCGCGAGCGGCGCGAGGTACATCTCGGCCACGTTGATGCCGGCTGTCTCGAAGCACTTGTTGAGGTTCTTGTAGAACGCCTTGCGCTCGAGGATGTTGAGGAAGTTGCCCTCGAGCCGCGAGCACTGTATGCCCACCGGGTCGAGCTGCAGCTGCGTGTCTACGCGGTACTCCTGCACGGCGGCGTCGAGTATCTCCTGGTCGGGGTATTTCATGTTGCGGTTGGCGTCCATCAGTTCGATAACCATGTCTTGCGTGACCTTGGTGCCTGCCGGCAGGTCGCGGGCTATCACGTTGCGCACGCTGCGTATGGACTGGCCGCCAACGCCCACATACACCTGGGTGATTTCGGTCTTGAGCTGCGCCGTGAGCTTGCTCACTATGTTGGTCAGGCATAGCGCGGTCTTGTCGATGTTGTAGACGACGCCCTTGCGGATGAACGACGAGGAGTCTTCCCTGACCACGGCCAGCACGTTGATGCTGCCGTCAAGGTTCTTCTTCCCGGCTATTCCGGTCATCTTCGAAGAGCCGAGCTCTATTGCCACTATAAAATCCTTTGCTGCCATCATTATTTCTTTTTCTTGTTGTCGGTTTTGGTGTCGTTGTCACTCGGCGGGTGCCTGCACCGGCGCCGGGGCCTGCCGCTTCTTGCAGATAATCTGGTTGTCGAACTCGAGGCTTATGTACGAATACCTGTCCCAGCCCACGCGGCTGAGCCCGTACTTGTAAAACTTGCGCAGCCTGTCGAGCTTACGCTGCACGCCCACGGGCCTTCCGAGGTACACTATGTTGTCGCCCACGCGCGGCACCATCTCTATCGAGCCGTCGGCGAGCACGTTGAGCTGCACCACCTGGCTCTGCCAGAACTTGTCGGAGGCTATGGTGTTGCCTATCCTGGTGAGCACGCGCTTGGCGTATGCGCGGCTTATGGGGCCCGTGGCCACGACGATGTCGCTCACGTAGCGCGTGTTGGCCATGATGCCCCCGTGGTTGTCGACGTAGTAGTCGTCGCCCGACGCCGACTTGACGCGCACCACGGGCGTGCGCTGGCTGAGGTCTATGCACACAAAGCCGCCGTCGGTCTTGTACACCTCGGCCCCGGCCACGAACGGGCTGCGGCGCAGCGTCTCCTCGATGAGTCGCGTGTCGACCGCCGCCATGGGCCTGCCCAGCGGGTAGATGCCCTTGCCCTGCAGCATGCGCTTTATCTCGTCGGCGTCGAGGAAGCCGTCGACCGAGCTGTCGGCAATGTTGATTTTCACCTGCGTGCACACCGTGGCCTTGCCTTGCGGCTTGTTGAATGCGGTGACGGCCAGCAGCAGGTATGCGGCGAGGGCGGCGCTCAGGGCGCCCAGGGCTGTTTTCTTCCAGTTTAGCTTCATCATCATTGGCATGTCGCCGTAGCCGCCGTGGGGCGGCTCAGTCTTTTGTCCTTTCTTGCAGTATCTTGGTTATCTGGGGCATGTAGCTGTCGATGTCGCCCGCCCCGAGCACCACGAGCACGTCGAAGTCGTGGGTCCTGACATAGTCGGGCACCTCGTCCTTGCTTATCATCTCCTTGCCCACGCCCTCGGCCAGGTTGTCGTAGATGAGCTTCGAGGTCACCCCTGGGATGGGTTGCTCGCGCGCCGGGTAGATGTCGCAGAGCACCACGTTGTCCAGCAGGCTCAGGCTGCGGGCGAAGTCGGCGTAGAAGTCGCGTGTGCGCGAGTAGAGGTGGGGCTGGAATATGGCTGTGATGTGCCTGTCGGCGTACAGCTCGCGCAGGCTGGCCACGCTCTGCTGTATCTCCTTCGGGTGGTGTGCGTAGTCGCTGAGCAGCACGAGCCTGGGCGTGCGTATCTTGAAGTCGAAGCGGCGGTCGACGCCCCCGTAGGTGGCCATGCCGTAGAGCAGCTCGTCGGCGGTGCACCCGGCCAGCTGTGCCATGGCCATGGCGGCCACCCCGTTGTCGATGTTGATGGGCACGGGCTGGCCCAGCCTGACGCCCGCCACGCGGCCTGCGGGCGACACGAAGTCGAACGTTATCTCGCCGCCCTCGATGCTTATGTTCTCGGCATGGAAGTCGCCGGCGTCGCGCCCGTAGGTGTACAGCTCCACTCCCTGCTGCAGGCGGGGCTGCATCTCGAGCCCCGTGTGCATGATGAGTGCCCCGCCCGGCTGTATGAGCGAGGTGTACTTACTGAAGCTCTCGAGGTAGGCCTCCTTGGTGCCGTATATGTCGAGGTGGTCGGGGTCGGTGGCCGTGACCACGCTTATCCACGGGCTGAGCCAGTGGAATGAGCGGTCGTACTCGTCGGCCTCGATGACCACGTAGTCGCTCTTGCTGAGTATGTAGTTGGTGCCGTAGTTCTTGGCTATGCCGCCGAGGAAGGCGTTGCAGTCGAGGTGGCCCTGGTGCATGATGTGGGCACACATGGCCGACGTGGTGGTCTTGCCGTGCGTGCCTGCCACGCACAGGCCCTTGTGCGAGCGCGTGAGCTCGCCGAGCACCTGGGCTCGCTTCTCTATGCAGAAGCCCCCGTCGCGGAAGAAGCGCAGCTCGGCGTGGTCGGCGGGTATGGCCGGGGTGTACACCACGAGGCAGGCCTTGCTGTTCTTGCACACGTGGGGTATCTCGTCGGTGTTCTCCTCGTAGTGCAGCAGCATCCCCTCGCGCTCGAGCTGCCTTGTGAGCGGCGTGGGCGTCTTGTCGTATCCGGCCACCACCAGCCCGCGGGCCATGAAGTAGCGTGCCAGGGCGCTCATGCCTATGCCGCCGGCGCCTATGAAGTAAACTGCCTTTATGTCTTTCTGTTCCATTTGTGTTAGTTTGTTCTGTTGGTTCGTTGGGCCGCGTCACCTTCCCTGCCGGGCCAGGCGCACCACCTCGCGGGCTATGGTGTCGGCGGCGTCGGGCATTGCCAGCCGCTTGATGTTGGCCGCGAGCAGGGCCATGCGCTCGTTGTCGGCCACGGTCTCCAGCGCCGTCGCTATGACGGTGGCGGGGGCCTGGGCGTCGCTCACGCATATTGCGGCGTCCTTGGCCACGAGGGCCATGGCGTTCTTCGTCTGGTGGTCTTCGGCCACGTTGGGCGACGGCACGAGTATGGCGGGCTTGCCCACGAGGCACAGCTCGGATATGCTGCCCGCCCCGGCGCGGCTGATGACGAGGTCGGCCGCGCGGTATGCCGCGCCCATGTCGGCTATGAAGTCGGTCACGTAGAGGTTGGCGGGCTTGCCGCGCCGGGCCAGCTCGGCCGCTATGTGCTCCGAGTAGTACTTGCCCGTCTGCCATATAAACTGCACGCCCGACGTCTTTATCTCGCCGAGGTGGCCGAGCACGCTCTCGTTCATCGTGCGGGCGCCGAGGCTGCCGCCCACTATGAGTATGGTCTTGCGGCCGGCGCTGAGGCCGAACGAGGCCAGCGCCTCCTCGCGCGTGGCCTTGACCTGCGTGAGCGACTGGCGCACGGGGTTGCCGGTCTTCATTATCTTGTCGGCGGGGAAGAAGCGGTCCATGCCGTCGTAGGCCACGCATATACGCTGGGCCTTGCGGGCCAGCAGCTTGTTGGTGACGCCGGCATACGAGTTTTGCTCCTGCAGCAGGCACGGCACGCCCATCTTGGCGGCCTCGTTGAGCGTGGGCCCGCTGGCGTAGCCTCCCACCCCGACGGCCGCCATGGGCCTGAACTCGCGTATGATGCGCCGGGCCATGCGCTGGCTTTTCCATATCTTGAACAGCACCTTGACGTTGTGCAGCATGTTCTTGCGGTCGAAGCCGCATATTGGCAGGCCCTTTATCTCGTAGCCCGCTGCCGGCACGCGCTGCATCTCCATGCGGCCCAGCGCCCCCACGAAGAGTATCTTTGCCCCGGGGTGCTGCGCCTTGATGGCGTTGGCTATTGACACTGCGGGGAAGATGTGGCCCCCGGTGCCGCCGCCGCTTATTATTATCCTCAGTTCATCGTCCATGTCCGAATGAGTGTTGTATTTTCTGCAAAAGTACTAATTTTATCTTGTTTGCGCTAATTTTACCCGCATATTTTTAAGGCTCCGGCGGAAAACGCGGCCCTGCGGAGCAGCGCCTCCGAGCGCGCTGTATCACAGCCAGTTGGCAATACGGGTCGTTTGGCTGTGCCGCGGGGGCCGTTTGGGCATCCCGGACGGGCCGTTCGGCCTGGCGGCGGGGGCCGTCTGGGCGCCGGGCCTGTCCCCGGGCGCGGGTCAGGCTGCCTCGGCCTCCGCGCCGGGCTGGCTGTCGCCGCGCCTCGAGCTGCCGGCTTTCTTTGCCGAGCGGCTCACGCTCAGTATGGCGCCGATGTATGCGCAGCTTATGATGGTCGACGTGCCGCCCTTGCTTATCAGCGGCAGGGGCTGGCCCGTGACGGGCACGTAGCCCACCACGACGAGCATGTTGAACGTGGCCTGCACCACGAGCATCAGCGCGAGCCCCATGGCCAGGAATGCCGGGAAGTTGTTTTCGCAGCGGCTGGCTATGCGCGCCGTGCGGAAGAGCAGCACTATGTAGAGGAACACCACGACGATGGCTCCGCCTATGCCGGTCTCCTCGATGATGATGGCGAAGATGAAGTCGGAGAAGGCCTGGGGCAGGAAGTCGCGCTCCACCGAGTTGCCCGGGCCGCGCCCTATGACGTTGCTCGACACGATGGCTATGTTGGCGTGGGCCACCTGGCCGTCGCGGTCGAGGTCGTAGTCGGCGGGCGGTATGTAGGTGTCGTCGAGGAAGTCGTCGATGCGGGCCTTCCACGTGTCGGCACGGTGGAAGAGCTTCTCGACCACCGTCTCGTCTTTCTTCTGCCCCTCGGCGCCGGCGCCGTCGGCCCCGAGCACCTCGGTCTTGGCCAGCCTGGGGTCTTCGCGGCCCTTGTCGTGGCCCACGGCCATGACGAGCGTCAGCGCCAGCACGGCGCCCACGGCCACCACGCCCAGCAGCTTGCCTACCTGCGCCATGGGCACGCGGCCCACTATCATCATGAGCAGCACCACCACGCAGAGCAGCACGGCCGTCGACAGGTTTTCGAGCATGATGAGGAAGGCCAGCGGCAGCGATATGCAGAGTATGTACTTGAACGCCTTCTTGTCGGCCCCGCGCTCGCCCTGCATGGCGCTCAGTATCTGGGCCTCGGCCAGTATCATGGTGCCCTTGGCTATCTCCGACGGCTGGAAGGTGAAGCCCAGTATGGGTATGACGCGCTGCGCGCCGTTGACGGTCTCGCCGGCCATGAGCACCCACACCAGCGTGAGGAACGACACCAGCAGCAGGAACGGGGTCATGAGCTTGAAGTAGCGGCACGGTATGTTGACCGTGAGCACGGCCACGGCCACTCCGGTGAGTATGGTGCCCGAGTGCTTTACTATGGGCATGATGAAGTTATTGTTCTTGTAGGTGAACCAGCTCGATGCGCTGAACACCTCGACCACGCTTATCATGCACAGGAAGAAGAAGACCATCCAGATGACCTTGTCTCCCTTGAATATGTTGGATAGCTTTTTGTTCATTGTCGTTACGGTTGGTTTGCCCGCCGCGGCGGCGGCCCTGGCTGCGGGCAGGGCGTCCGGGGCGGGCCTTGGGCTATAGCTTCCTTACCATGTCCTTGAACTGCTCGCCGCGGTCTTCCATGTTCTTGAACAGGTCGAAGCTGGCGCAGCAGGGGCTGAGCAGCACCGTCTCGCCGGGTTGGGCCAGCTCGTAGCAGGCGTCGACGCACTCGCGCATGGAGTGGGTGTCGCGCACGGGCAGGCCCAAGGGGTCGAAGAAGGCGTGCAGCTTGGCGTTGTCGGCGCCGAGGTACACCAGCGCCGAGCACTTCTCGGCCACCAGGTCGCGTATGGCGCTGTAGTCGTTGCCCTTGTCCTTGCCGCCGAGTATGAGCACCACCTTGGTCTTCATGCTCTCCAGGGCATACCAGCAGGCGTCGACGTTGGTGGCCTTAGAGTCGTTGACATAGAGCACGCCGCGCACCGTGGCCACCTTCTCGAGGCGGTGCTCCACGCCGGGGAAGTCGCTGAGGCTCTTGCGTATCACGTCCTTGCGTATGCCGCTGATGTTAGAGGCTATGCCCGCGGCCAGGCTGTTGTATATGTTGTGGCGGCCGGTGAGGCTGAGCGACTCCTGCTCCATGTTGAATGGCGTGGGCCACTCTATCTTGTACTGGCCCTCCTCGATGTAGCCTATGCTGCCGCGCTCCTTGAGCTCGGAGAACGGGCACTGCACGGCCTTGATGTCATACTTGTCGAGCTCGCGACGGATGATGGGGTCGTCGTTCCAGTAGATGAACGCGTCGTCGCCCGTCTGGTTGCGTATGATGCGCATCTTCGCGTCGACATAGTTCTGCATGCAGTTGCCGTAGCGGTCGAGGTGGTCGGGGGTTATGTTGAGCAATATGGCTATGTTGGCCCTGAAGTCGTACATGTTGTCGAGCTGGAACGAGCTCAGCTCGATGATGTAATACTCGTGAGGGTCTTCGGCCACCTGCAGGGCGAGCGAGTGTCCGATGTTGCCGGCCAGCCCGGCGTCGTAGCCCGCCTGCCTGAAGATGTGGTAGATGAGCGACGTGGTGGTGGTCTTGCCGTTGCTGCCGGTGATGCATATCATCTTCGAGCTGGTGTAGCGCCCGGCAAACTCGATCTCGCTGATGATGTGGATGCCGCGCTCCACGGCCTTGAGCACCATCGGGGCGTCCGACGGTATGCCCGGGCTCTTTATTATCTCGTCGGCCCGCAGCACCTTCTCCTCGGTGTGGCGGCCCTCCTCCCAGGCTATGCCGTGGCTGTCGAGCATCTGCTTGTACTTGTCCTTGATGGCCGACATGTCGGACACAAAGACGTCGAAGCCTTCTTTCTTTGCCAGCACGGCGGCACCCGCGCCGCTCTCGCCGGCCCCTAATATCACAATTCTTTTCATCCTTCCGTATCGTTTTTATGAGGAGTTGCAGGAGTGATGGCAATCGGAATGCGGGAGTACCGGAGCATGCCTTTAGGAGACAGGAGTGCAGGAGTGCAGGAGTACAGGCATTTGCATTCGACTATCACCGCTCAACTCTCTCTTTACTTTTAATTATTAACGTTTAATTCTTTAGCTTGGAGTGCAGACATCAGCCTCTTCCCCCAGCCTTCCGCCCACACCGCGCAGCCCGTTTTTAACTCTTAATCCTTAATTCTTAATTCAGAATGCAGGAGTACAGGAGTACAGACATTTGCTTTTGACTATCGCAGCGCAGCCCGTTCTTAACTCTTAATCCTCAATTCTTATTTCAGAATGCAGGAGTACAGGAGTACAGACTTTTGCATTTGGCTATCGCAGAGCAGCCCGTTCTTAACTCTTAATCCTTAATTCTTAATTCAGAATGCAGGAGTACAGGAGTACAGACATTTGCATTTGACTATCGCAGCGCAGCCCGTTCTTAACTCTTAATCCCTAATCCTTAATTCAGAATGCAGGAGTACAGTAGTACAGACATTTGCTTTTGACTATCGCAGCGCAGCCCGTTCTTAACTCTTAATCCTCAATTCTTATTCCTTAATTCTTAATTCTTAACCCTCCCCCGCTATCTTACCTTCAGCGTGATTATGGTGAGCGCCGCCAGGATGATGGTCACTATCCAGAAGCGGATGGTAATCTTCGACTCGTGTACCACGCTCTTTGGCCCGCGCCACAGGTAGCGGCAGTCGGCGTCGAGCTGCCTGTCCTCGGTGCGGAAGGTGTCGTGTATGGGGGCGCGCTTGAATATGCGCTGCTTCACGCCGCGCCTCTTCCCCATCTTGTAGTACCACACCTGCATCATCACGCTGAGGCTCTCGACGAAGAAGATGCCGCAGAGTATGGGCAACATGAGCTCCTTGTGGATGATGATGGCGCCCACGGCGATGATGCCCCCGATGGTCAGCGAACCCGTGTCGCCCATGAATATCTGGGCCGGGTAGGCGTTGTACCACAGGAAGCCGATGAGCGCGCCCACGAAGGCGCACATGAACACCACCAGCTCCTGGCTGCCGGGGATGTACATTATGTTGAGGTAGGCGGCATATTCGATGTGGCTCGACACATAGGCCAGTATGCCCAGGGACACGCCGATGATGGCCGAGTTGCCGGCGCACATGCCGTCCATGCCGTCGTTGAGGTTGGCCCCGTTGGACACGGCCGTCACCACGAGTATGGTCATCACCACGAAGAGCACCCAGCCGGCGGCCGTCTTGTACTTGCCGCAAAACGACATCAGCCTCGAGTAGTCAAGGTTGTGGCCTTTGACAAAGGGAATGGTGGTCTTGAGCGACTTGGTCTCCTGGCTGCGGTGCTTGACCACCAGCTCCTCGGTCTGCTGCTTCTCTATGGCCACGTTCTCGCGCATCACGGCGTCGGGGCTGAAGTAGAGCACCAGCCCCACTATGAGGCCGAGGCCCACCTGGCCCACAATCTTGAACTTGCCGCGCAGCCCCTCCTTGTTGTGGCGGAATATCTTGATGTAGTCGTCGAGCCCGCCGAGCAGCCCGAGCCACACCGTGGTGACTATCATCAGTATGATGTAGATGTTGCGCATGCGCCCGAGCAGCAGCACGGGCACGAGTATCGCCACAATGATTATCACGCCGCCCATCGACGGCACGCCCACCTTCTGCAGCCCGAAGGGGTCGATGGACGCGTCGCGCTGCGTCTCGGCAATCTGCTTGCGGCGCAGGTACTTGATGAACTTCTCGCCGAACCACGCCGAGATTATCAGCGACAGCACCAGGGCCATGAGCGAGCGGAACGATATGTACGACCACACGTGGGCCCCGGGTATGCCGAACTGGTCGAGGAATCGGAACAGATAGTATAACATGTCTTGCTTTATTACGTTTTCATTACTTTGAGGCGCGGCGCGGAACGTGCCGTCCGGGACTGCGGTACAGGCCGTTTGGCAATGCGGCGGGGGCCGTCCGGCGCGGCCGCGGGGGCCGTCTTGCCATTCCGCGCCAGCCCGGCGCAAACGCCTCCGGCTGCCGCTGCCCCCGGCCCCGGCGTCAGGCCAGGCCCATCACCTTCCTCAGTTCTTCCTTGTCGTCGAAGTGGTGCTTCACCCCCCTTATCTCCTGGTAGTCCTCGTGGCCCTTGCCTGCCACGAGCACCACGTCGCCCTTGCGGGCCATCATGCAGGCCGTGCGTATGGCCTCGCGGCGGTCGGCTATGCTCACCACCTTCTTCATCTGCCTGGCGTCGAGCCCGGCGAGCATGTCGGCGATGATGTCCTGCGGGTCTTCGAAGCGGGGGTTGTCGCTGGTTATTATCACCGTGTCGCTCTGCCTTACGGCCTCCTGGGCCATCAGCGGGCGCTTGCCCTTGTCGCGGTTGCCGCCCGCGCCGCACACGGTGATCACGCGCCCCTTGCCGCCGAGCACCTCGTGTATGGCCGCGAGCACGTTCTCGAGGGCGTCGGGCGTGTGGGCGTAGTCGACGATGGCCGTGAAGCCCTCGGGCGACCTGATGGGCTCGAGGCGCCCGCTGACGCTGTGCAGCGTGCTCATCACCACGAGCACGTCGTCGGGCTGCTTGCCCAGCATGACCGCCGCGCCGTAAACGGCGAGCAGGTTGCTCACGTTGAACTTGCCGATGAACTGCACGCCGACCTCCCGACCGTCCACCTCGAGGTACATGCCCTCAAAGTGGCACTCCACGATGCGGGCCCTGAAGTCGGCCATCGAGCGCGTGGAATAGGTCTTGACCGTGGCCTTGGTGTTCTGCACCATCACCATCCCGTTCCTGTCGTCGGCGTTGGTTATGGCGAAAGCCCCCTTTGGCAGCGAGTCGAAGAAGGCCTTCTTGGCGTTGCGGTAGTTCTCGAACGTCTTGTGGTAGTCAAGGTGGTCGCGCGTCAGGTTGGTGAATATGCCCCCGGCAAAGGCCAGCCCCCCGATGCGCTTCTGCGCTATGGCGTGGCTGGAGCACTCCATGAAGGCATACTCGCAGCCCTCGGCCACCATGCGGGCCAGCAGCGAGTTGAGCTCAATGGGGTCGGGGGTGGTGTGGTCGGCGGGCAGCCTCTCGCCGTCGATGTAGTTGCACACCGTAGATATGAGGCCGCACCTGTGGCCCATCTTGCGGAACATCTCGTAGAGCAGCGTGGCTATGGTGGTCTTGCCGTTGGTGCCGGTGACGCCCACAAGCCTGAGCCTGCGCGACGGGTCGCCGTAGAATAGCGTGGCCACCGGGCCCACGGCGTCCTCGGTAGACGGCACCACGGCGTAGGCCACGCCCGGCGCCACCTCGGCGGGCAGCTCCTCGCAAAGCACGGCGGCGGCCCCCTGGGCCACTGCCTTGGGTATGAAGGCGTGGCCGTCGGCCTGCGTGCCGCGCATGGCCACGAACAGGTCGCCGGGCTTCACGCGCCGCGAGTCAATCTGCACTCCCGTTATCTCGGCCCCCGCGTCGCCTACTATGCGCGCCGGGCCGGCATTCTTGAGCAAGTCGCTAAGTGTCATATTTCATTTATGTTTTGGTTCGTATGTATGCCTTTGGAGCCGTCGGCCGGCGCCGCGCGGGCCCGGCGGGCCTATTCCAGATAGAGCACGCACTCCCGCCCGCGGCGCAGCGTGGTGCCCGGCTCGCAGCTCTGGCGCTTCACCCGGCCCCGCCCGTGCAGCCTCACCCTGAGCCCCTGGCTCTCGAGCAGGTAGACGGCGTCGCTCGCGCCCATGCCCCTGACGTCGGGCACAGTGCCCTTGGGCGTGTTCACCCGCGCCAGGTCGACGGCCTTGGGGCCCGTGGTGGCCCTGCCCCACACCGGGGTGCCGGCGCTGCCGGTGCCGCCCCAGTCGCGGTTGGACGCCACGCCGAGGTCGCGCAGCACGTAGTCGGCAGCCACGACGTTGCCCGACTTCACCTCGGGCACCATCGCCGCCGACGGGTCGCGGGCGTCGTCGATGCTCAGCTTTATGTGGCGCGCCATCACGCCCTCGGCTATGTGGTGGAACACCAGGCCGCTCATGCCGCCGCCCGATGCGGGCAGCCCCGACTTGCGTATGCACACTATGCAGCTGTAGCGGGGCTCGTCGGCGGGGAAGTAGCCTGCAAAGCTCAGCCAGTAGTCAACGGTGCCGCTGTGGTATCCGGCCGCCCCCTTCGACACCTGGGCCGTGCCCGTCTTGCCGGCCACGCGGAAAAGCCTCGACCCGGCCTTCTTGCCAAGGCCCTGGCTCACCACGTGCTCGAGCACCGTCTGCAGCGTGCGCACCGTCTGCGGCTTGCATATTCGCTCCTTCTGCACCACGGGCGGGAACTCCATGATGGTCTCGCCGTTCTTCACCACCTTCTTCACAAACCGCGGCCTCATCATCTTGCCGTCGTTGGCTATGGCGTTGTAGAACGCCACGGTGTTTATCGGGGCCACCTGTGTCTCGTAGCCTATGCTCATCCACGGCAGCGCCGTCTTGCTCCAGTTGAGCCACTGGCCGCGCTTGTTCTTCTTGGGCATGCGTATGATTGGCTTGGCATAGCCCACGAGCGGTATGTGCAGGTCGTCGGCTATGCCCGTACGGTAGAGCCCCTCGACGTACTTCTCGGGGTGGTCGTAGTAGAAACGGTCTATCACGTAGCTCACCCCGATGTTGCTGCTCACCTCGAGCGCCCTGGCCACGTTGATGTCCTGGTAGCCCCCGCGGCGCCAGTTGTGGTCTTTCATGAAGCGCCCGTGCATGTCCATCACGCCGCTGCCGGTGTGTATGACGTAGCTCGTGTCGACCACGCCGTCGTCGAGCGCCACCATTATCGAGGCCGGCTTGAACACCGAGCCCGGCTCGCACCTGTAGCTGATGGCGTTGTTCATTATCTCGCGGTACTCGCCGTCGGCGCACCGTGTCATGTTGACCATGGCCTTGACGTCGCCCGTCTGCACCTCCATGAGTATGGCCACGCCCATGTCGCCGTTCACCTTGCGCAGCTCGTCGATGAGCGACCGCTCGGCGATGTCCTGCATGGTGACGTCGATGGTGGTTATGATGTCGGCCCCGTTCACGGGCGGCGTCACCGGCACGCTCATGTAGTTCTTGAGCACCTTGCGCCGGTGGGTGATGCCGTCGGTGCCCCTCAGTATGGAGTCGTACGACAGCTCGAGGCCGCACCTGGCCGTGTCCTTGGCGCCAAACATGTCGCCCACGGTGCGGCTGGCCAGCGAGCCGAAGGGCCTGCGGCGCGAGTTGAACTCCTCGGTGTGGAAGCCCCCCTTGTTCTTGTCGAGCCTGAAGACGGGCAGTTTCTTCACCTCGGTGTACGTGCCGTAGTCGATGCGCTGCTTCCACACGGGCCAGTGGCGCGCCCCCTTCTCGAATCCCTTGGTGAGGTCGCGCTTGAACTCCTTGGCCGACTTGGCCGGGAAGATGCGGTTGAGGCCCTCGCAGATGAGGTCGACGCTGTCGGTCCACATCGTGTCTATGCGCTGCCCGCCGGGCATGAAGTCCATGAATATCCTGAACTCGGGTATGCTGCTTGCCATGAGCTGCCCGTCGCAGCTCAGTATGTTGCCGCGCGTGGGCTTCACGCTGAGGCTGTCGCGCACGAGCCTGGCGGCCACGTCGCTCCAGTATTGCTTCTCGGCGGTCATGATGTATCCGGCCTTGCCGATGATGGCAACGCCTATCAGTGTGAACGCCACGGCTATGGCGAAGTAGCGCGGCATGACCTTATCGCTGTTAAACTTGCTCATTCCTCCTCGTCGGGTACGGTTATTATGTAGGGCGGCTGCTCTGCCGGGTGCAGCAGGCTGTCGGCATTGTTCTTCAGTATCTCCAGTATGTGGCTCTCGCGGCACCGCTCGGTGAGCGTGCTCGAGCTCGACAGGGCCTTGTACTTGGCGTCCTTGAGCTCGGCCTCAAGCCTGTTGATGGTCACCAGGTCCTGCTGGCACTGGTACCTGAAGGCCACATATATTATTGTGAAGACGACCACTATCACCACGAGCCATATCTGGCTCCTCACCAGCTGTGCGTTGAGTATGTCGCCTCCGAGTATCTTGCGCAGCGTGAGCGTGGCCGAGGGGCGCGGGTCTTCCTCGCGCGCGCTCTCCCTGATGGCCGCCGCCAACTGTTCGTCGGGGCTCTCCCACTGCTGCCCGGCCCCGGCCTCTGCCTGTGCGGCGCTGCCGCCGGCTGCCTGGCCCTGCTGTTCCTTATCCTTGTCTGCCATTGTCAATAGGACTGTCTTTTGGTTATATTAACTGTGTCGGGGGCCCGTAGGCTCCCCTGCCGGCGCCGGCCTCACCGCCGCCCCACCTTCTCGGCCACGCGGAGCTTGGCGCTGCGGCTGCGCGGGTTGGCCTGCTGCTCGGCGTCGGAGGGCACGGTGACCTTGCCCCCGAGCTGCCTCAGCGGCGCCTCGGTGCGCCCGTAGAAGTCGCGCTCCACCCTGCCGGCCACGTTGCCCGAGCGCATCACGTTCTTCACCATGCGGTCTTCGAGCGAGTGGTAGGTGATGACGGCCAGCCGCCCGCCCGGGGCGAGCAGCTCCACGGCGGCCCCGAGCATCTCGGCCAGGGCGTCCATCTCGTGGTTCACCTCTATGCGCAGGGCCTGGAACAGCCGCGCGGCGTCTTTCTTGGCCCGCTGCTGGGGCAGCAGCCCGCCGACGGCGCCCATAAGGTCGGACGTGGTGAGCAGCGGGGCCGACTGCCGCGCCCTCACTATGGCGGCGGCCAGACGGCGCGCGTTTCTCAGCTCGCCGTAGAGGTAGAGCACGTCGGAGAGGCGCTCCTCGCTGTAACTGTTGAGCACGTCGGCTGCCGTGGCCCCGGCGCGCTTGTTCATGCGCATGTCGAGCGGGGCGTCGAAGCGGAACGAGAAGCCGCGCGCGGCGTCGTCGAGGTGGTGGCTCGACACTCCGAGGTCGGCCAGCAGCCCGTCTATGTGGTCTTCGCCGTAGTAGCGCATCCAGTTCTTCAGGTAGCGGAAGTTGCTCCGCACAAAGGTGAAGCCCTCGCCGCCGAAGGCCTGGCGCTCGGCGTCGGCGTCCTGGTCGAACCCGTAAAGGCGCGCCCCGCCGCTGAGCCGGGCCATTATCTCGCGGCTGTGCCCCCCGCCGCCGAAGGTCACGTCGACATAGACGCCGCCGGGCCTTATGCCCAGCCCGTCGACACTCTCGCGGAGCAAAACCGGTATGTGGTAACAATCCATAACTCGTAACGTCGGTAATACATCGGTGCGGCGCGGCGGCCGCAGGCCGGCCGCGCCATGGGCAGCGCCCGTCAGCCGGCATCGGCGGAGGAGCCGCCGGGGCCCATGGCCCGCTGAAGCGCCTCGCCGAAGGCGGCCGGGTCGACAAAGCCTGTGCCGCCGGGGCCCGACGGCCATATCTCGATGGTGTCGCCCATGCCTATGAAGCGCACGTCCTGCCCTATGCCGGCCTGGCGGAGGCACCGCCGCGGTATGAGGAAACGCCCGCTGGCATCGAGGGCCACGGGCTCCACCTCGCTCACAAACTGGCGGAAGAGCTGCTGCTCGTCGCGGTCCCAGCGGCTCAGGCGGCTGCGCAGGCTGTCCATCTGCTCGCCCCAGACGCTCTCGGGATAGAGCACCAGGCAGGCCTGGAACACGTCTTTGCGCATCACCATGCCCTGCTCGCCTGCGCCCTGCAGCACCTTGCGGAATGCCGCGGGCAGGAACACGCGCCCCTTGGCGTCGAGCTTGGCCTCTATGTTTCCCAGGAATCGCATACTGACGGACATGCTGCTTTCGTTTCGGCAAAGATACACATTTTCCTCCACACGGCCCCACTTTCCCCCACTTTTTTGCGGCTCGCCCCACATTTTCTTGACCTTGCCCAACCGGCGGCATTGCCCTGCCGGCGGGGCCCCGCAGCGGCCGCCCTGCCGCGGGGCGGTAAATTATGTTTACCCCGGCATGCAGCGCCCCGCCACGCCCCGCCCGCGCCTTGCGAAACGGCCCCCGCCGCAAGCCCGTATGGCACAGACGGCAAGCCCGCGGGGCACGTTTTGCAAACCAGGCCCGGACAGGGGCCGGAACGGGGATGGCGGCCATGGGAGGCGGCGGCCGAACAATGTTTACAAACAGGGGGCGGGGCGGCCCTACTGTGCGGCCGGTGATGTTGGCAAATGTTAAATGGCGCGCGGCGGCGGGCGCCCACCGTTGGCCGACAGCAAAAAAATGGCTACCTTTGCACACCGGCCCGCACCATGCCGGCAGGCAGGCCGCCCCGCAGCGGGCAGCCGCCGTGCCGGCAGGCCGCGACGGCCGCAACCCAACCAAGACCGACAGACATGACAACAGACTGCAGGCGGCTTGCCGCCGAGGCCACCGGGCTGCTGAGGCGGCTCATAGCCACGCCGTCGGTGAGCCGCGACGAGAAGGCGGCCGCCGACATTATCGAACAGTTCATGGAAGACAGGGCCATGAGCCCCCGCCGCGAGGCCAACAACGTGTGGGCCGTGGCCCCGGGCCACGACGACAGCCGCCCCACGCTGCTGCTCAACGCCCACATCGACACGGTGAAGCCCGTGGCGTCGTGGACGCGCGACCCCTTCTGCCCCACCGTAGAGGGCGGCCGGCTCTACGGGCTGGGCAGCAACGACTGCGGCGGCGGGCTGGTGAGCCTGCTCGCCACATACTCGGCCATGGCCCGGGCGCCACGGGCCTACAACCTTGTGTGCCTGGCATCGGCCGAGGAAGAGGTGTCGGGGGCCGACGGCATCAGCCGCGCCCTGCCGCTGCTGCCGCGCATCGACGTGGCCATAGTGGGCGAGCCCACGGGCATGCAGCCCGCCATCGCCGAGAAGGGGCTCATGGTGGTAGACGCCGTGGCCCGCGGGCGCTCGGGCCACGCCGCCCGCGCCGAGGGGGTGAACGCCATATACAAGGCCATCGACGACATAGCATGGCTGCGCTCCCACCGCTTCGGCAGGGTGAGCCCGCTGCTGGGCCCCACGCTCGCCACGGTGACGGTGATTGACGCCGGCACCCAGCACAACGTGGTGCCCGACGAGTGCCGATTCACCATCGACGTGCGCTCCAACGAGCTGTACACCAACGCCGAACTGCTCGACGAGCTGCGCGCGGGCATGGGCAGCGAACTCACGCCACGGTCAACGCGCCTGGGCTCGTCGGCCATCGACCCCGCCCACCCGCTCGTGGAGCGGTGCCGGGCCATGGGCATGGTGCCATTCGGCTCGCCCACGCTCTCGGACCAGGCCCTCATGCCGTTCCCCTCGATGAAGCTCGGGCCCGGCGACTCGGCCCGCTCGCACTCGGCCGACGAATACATCGCCCTCGACGAGATTGCATCGGCCATCGAAACATACACCCAACTGCTCGACGGGCTGAGGCTGTAAGCCACTGTCCGAAATGGGAAACACTTTGGCCCGCCCCGCTTTTTTAACGCAGAGGCGGGCTTTTTTCTGAATTATTATACTATCTTTGCAATCGCAATGGTTCACTGCCACAAGTGATTAAAAGGGAACGGGGTGAGAATCCCCGACAGTCCCGCTGCTGTGAGCCGCCCTTACCAGGAACGAACAACAAAGCCACTGGGCATTGCCGGGAAGGCGTTCGTAATCCGGGCGGCAAGTCAGAAGACCTGCCTTGCGACACTGCCTGTCACCCCTCGAGGATAGGGGCGGCGGCACATGCCAACCAAGCGCTATGCAGACAGCGCCACGGGCCAGCGCCCGCGGAACGCGACGCACGCGCGCAACACGCACAATCAACATCAATTTTATAACCAAACAGCGTTTTTATGAAAAAGAAAGTCTACTCTTTTGTGCTGTCACTCGTCGCGGCACTGGCGGCAGTCCCTGCATGGGGACAGGACGCCACCGGCGGCACGGTGACACAGCCGCGGTTCGGCAAGCAGACCGTGACCGTGCAGACGGGGCAGGAACTGACGTTCTACGACCCCAAGGGCACGGCCGGCATCGAGTCGAACGCGGCCAACAACACGCAGTCGCTGACGGTGTTCAAGCCGGCCGAGAAAGGCATGGCCGTGCAGGTCACGTTCGACAAGACCGACGTGACGAGCGACTACGGCGGGTACTACGGCCGGGTGTACGTATACAACGGCGACCCCGACGCCGGCAACACCTTCAAATGGGCATCGTCGATAACCGAGGTCACCTCGTCGAGCACCATGCCCGAGGGCGATGTCATCGAGGTGCTCGACGGCAAGTACACCGCCAAGACCTACTACTCAACCGCCGACGACGGCTCCCTGTCGGTGGGCATGCTGTGGCGGTATGCGGCAGCCTGCGAGGGCTGGACGGCCCGGGTGAGCTGCATCAAGCTCGAAGACATGAAGGTGAGCGGGGCCGGCTCGTCGTACGCAGCGGTGACCCCGTCGCCCACGGGCAAGGCCGCCGTGGCGCTGGCCTCGGTGTATGTCACGGCCGAGGGCGTGCTCAACGCCGACAGGCTGACGTCGATAACGTTCACCATGGCCCGCAACGAGGGCATGATAGACCCGCTATCGGTCAAGGTCTACGAGGGCGAGCTGGCCTCGTGCAGCGGGGCCACGCCGATAGAAGCCTCTGTCGAGGCCACGGGCGGCAGCTACCGCATAACGCTCGACAGGCCGCTGCAGGGCGGGCGCAACGCCCTGACGCTGGCCGCCGACATCAACCCCGAGGCCGAAGTGGGCGCCAAGGTGGAGCTTGACGTCACGGCGGTGGCCACCGCCGCCATGCCCGGCGGAGTGGCGGGATTCGTGCGCGCCACGCCCGTGGCCGTGGCCAACCCCGCCATACTGCTCATGGCCGAGGGGCAGGCCAAGGCCAACGTGGGCGAGACGCCGCTGGCCTTCTACGACGACGGCGGCCCCGAGGGCAAGGTGACGGCCAAGTTCCAGGGCACCATGACGCTCTTGCCCACTGTCGAGGGCAAGAAGGTGCAGGTGGACTTCAGCCGGGTGAAACTATCGGAAGGCACCATCTACTACCAATACCTCAACGTATACAACGGGGCCACGGCCGACCCCGCGCAGCTGATAAGGCGCGTAAAGAGCGGCGAGAAGGCCACAATACACTCCACGTCGGCCGACGGGGCGCTCACCGTCGAGCTGGGCAACAACGGCACGAGCTACACCGCCGACGGCTTCGAGGCCACGGTGAGCCTCTTCACGCCGCAGCCCATGACCGCCGACAACATTGCAGTGAGCCAGGCATCCGGCCAGACGGTGTGCGCCGGCGACACCGGCCAGCCGCTGCTCAGGGTGAACATACACACCAGCAACACAGAGCCGCCGCTGAAGGCCGGCACGTTCGCCTTCAACGCCAACGGCACCCACGCCACCATCAAGGCCGCGGCGCTATACTACACCGGGGCCGACGAGGCTTTCTCGACAAAGAATGAGGTGGGCCGCACCGAGGTGACGGCCGACGCATTCAGCATAAAGCCCGCCGACGGCGTGACCCTCAAGGAGGGCGACAACTACTTCTGGCTGGCATGCGACGTGGCCGACGACGCCACCAACGGGCAGGCGGCCGACGCCGCCCTCGCCACGGTAGAGCTCAACGGACGGGCCGAGGCCGTGGCCGAAGGCAACCCCGAGGGCGACCGCAAGGTTGAGAACATAGTATACTCACACGCCGGGCAGGGCACGGTGACCAAGGCCGTGAACGGCAGCCTGGAGCTGCGCACCAAGCCAAGGAGCGAATACTCCGAGAACTACGAGGCCGGGGACGACGTGCGCACCAACGTGTTCGTGCCCATGCACGAGGGCAACGTGTGCCAGATAGACTTCTCGGCGTTCGACCTCTACTATGCCTCTGCATCCTACGGGGTGAAGGCCGACTTCCGCGTATACAGCGGACAGGGAACCAAGGGCGAACTGCTCTGGAAGCTCGACAACCCCGACGACAAGCAGAAGGGCCCCGGGCGGGCGCTGCGCTCCACAGCCGCCGACGGCTCGCTCACGGTGGTGTTCTCGCCCACCGACGGCACACTGTACTACACAGCCACCGGCTTCAAGGCCACGGTGAGCGAATACAAGTCGCAACCCATGGACATAGACAAGGTTGAGGTGACACAAACCACTACCGACATCATGCCGTCGGGGGCAACGGCACAGGCGCTGCTCACCATCAACGTGGTGGCCAAGGGCGACCAGCAGGCCAAGGCCCTCGAGGCCGTGACCATCGACACCAAGGGCTGCGGGGCAGCCATAGCCAAGGCAAGCCTATACTATGTGGGCCACGCCGACGCCAACCCCGCCCCCGACGCGGCACCGGCCGGCTCGGCACAGCCCGCCACCGGCAGCGAGACCATGGTGATAAGGCTTGACGAACCGGTGCAGCTGGCCGAAGGCAACAACTTCTTCCGCCTGTGCGTAGACCTGGGCGACGCGGCCAAGGCCGGCGACAACATCGACGCGGCAGTAACAGCCGTCACCGCCGGGGGCAAGCAGACCGAGGTGGCCGCAGGCGACCCCGACGGCTCGCGCACGGTGAAAGACATGCTGTTGCTGCAGCAGGGCGACAACGGCGAGGTGAAGCTCAAGGCGGCAACGAACCTCATGGTATACGACGACGGCGGCGAAAACGAGCCTGCATCGATGAAGTTCGACGGCAAGGTGACGTTTGCGCCCGCAGTGCAGGGCGAGTCGGTGAAGCTAAAAGTGAAGGCGGCCGACCTCAACTGCACCGACACCCTCTACGTGTATGCCGGATCCACCACCGACAAAGACAGCCTGATGCTCGCCATGCAGTGCTACGACAAGCTGCCGGCCGACATCGTGTCGACGGCGCCAAGCGGCAAGCTGACCGTGCGCTACGTGGTGCGCAGCGGCTACTCGGCCCCCGACGGCTTTGCCATCGAGGCGGTGTCGTACATGAGGAAGGCGCTCGGGGTGGCATCGGTCAACACCGCCATCATTGCCCCCGAGGCCGTCACGAGAGGCCAGGACGACGTGCTGATGATGCGCGTCGACGTTGACGTCGAGGGCGACTACGGACAGGTGGACATCAACTCGATAGCGCTCGGAGCCACCGGGGCCGAGGCACTGTCGCAGGTGACGGTATACACCACCGACACCATAGGCAACTTCGCGCCGTTCACAGTGTTCGGAAGGGCGCAGGCCGCACCGTTCGACGTGACGGGCAACTACACCATAACCGCCGCGGGCACCTACCGCTTCTGGGTGGCAGCGGCCATCGCGACCGAAGCCGCCACGGGCACGCCCGTCAGCATGACGCTCGACAACGTGGCCACAAGCCTCGGCCAGAACAGGCCCGCAACCGGGCTCACGGCGACAACGGCCGTGCGCGACGGGGCCAGCGGCACGATCACCGTGGGCCAGGGCAGGCAGTATCCCACCATACAGGCTGCCGTCGACGCCATTGCCGGCGGCATAGAGGGCCCGGTCAACATAAGCATTGCCCGAGGCATATACAACGAGGTGGTCAGAGTGCCCTACATACCGGGCACGTCGGAGCGCAACACGGTGACAATACAGAGCGAAACGGGCAACTACAACGACGTCAAGCTATACCACAACCAGTATTCCGACCCGGGATACAGCGACGACAAGATGAACCGCGAGTACGGCGTGCTCACCATCGACGGGGCCGACTACGTGACGGTGAGGGGCATCGAAATGACCACAACCGACCTAACGTACCCCGGCATCGCCTTCGTCAAGGGCGCAAGCCGCCACGTCACCATCGACAGCTGCTACATCCACGCCGAGACGACAACCACCTACAGCCAGAACATCAACCTGGTATACACCTACGCCAGGGACGAGGCCAACTGCAACAACGACTACCTCACCGTGGCCAACTGCCTGCTCGAGGGCGGATACATAGGCGTACGCATGGGCGGAACGTCGACAGTGAGGCTGCCAAAGGAAAGGGGCGGCGTGATAGAGGGCAACACCCTGCGCAACCAGGGCTCAAAGGCCATCTACGCGATGGACGAGCTCGGGGCCAAGATACGCCGCAACCGCATTGAGAACACGGTGTCGACGGCAAGCGGCTTCCAGGGCTTCGACGGGCAGCTGCGCGACGCACACCCCGAGAGCATGGTCATCGAGGGCAACATCTTCGACCTGGCCACGCCCGGAGGAGCAATAGCCATCAACCCGCGCAAGCTCACCGGAACGCCCGAGGCACCCGTAATCATAGCCAACAACGAAATCAAGGTGAAGGGCAACAACGCATCGAGCGCCGGAATAAAGCTGGGCTCGGCCGGCGAGCACGTCATCGTGGCACACAACACCGTGCTGGCCACCGGCACCAACGTGGGCGCAGCGCTGTGGATAAACGCCACCATGACGGCCGACGTGACCGTGGCCAACAACATTCTGCAGAACCACACCAAGGGCTACGCATACAGGCTGTACAACGCCGACGCCGCCAAGAACATAGCATTCAGGAGCAACGCCGCCTTCACATCGGGCAAGGTGTTTGCCTACAACAGGGCCGACATAGCCACACCCGACGGATGGCAGGAGCTTAGCGGCGAGACAGGGGGAGTGGCCGACAGCGTGGCATTCCTCTCCGACGTGATTCTCGAACCGGCCGCCGGCGGCAACCTGCTCACTGCCGTGCCGCTGCAGGCCGTGACCACCGACATCAACGGCAAGCCAAGGGCACAGCAACCCACCATCGGGGCCTACGAGTACAACGCGCAGGATGCCGCACCGGCCATGGCCGAAGGCTACCCCGCAGTGGCAGCCACGACCGACACGAGCGCCATCATCGCCGTGAAGACCGACATCGCCGCCACCGCATACATCACCGTGAGGCCCGAATCGGCACCGGCACCCACGCCCGCCGAGATGACAGCCGAGGGCTGCACCAAGCTCACGCTCTACGCAGGGCGCGAGGCAGCGGCCTCAACCGACACACTGACCACCGGCTCGCGCTACGTGGCCTACGCCATGGCCGTGAGCCTGAGGGGCACGGCAGGCAACGTGGTGGCCGGCAAGCCGTTTGTGGCTACGGGCGAAGCCATTGTAGAAGCGCCCAACACCGGCGTGGTGGCCGAGGGATGCACGGTAGAGGCCGGCACCGAGGCCACGCTCACGGCCTACGTCACCGACGGCACAGCTCCGTTCACACTGACATGGACCAACGGCCGGCACGAGCAGATAGCAACCACGACGCTCGACGAGATTGACGTGGCAACGGTGGGCTACACGCCATCGGAGTGCGACCTGTACTACGTCACCGTGACCGACGCCAACGGCAAGCAGGCCAGCGACACCTGCCGCGTCATCGTGACGGGCAAGGCCGTGGCCGCAACAATGGACAACCTGTGGCTGGCCGCCGAGAGCGCATGGGCCGGCCCCGACACCAAGGGCGAAGAGGTGACGGGCACATACTTCGACAGGCAGATGGCGGGCTCGTTCGTCAGCGGGTCGTATGCCTTCAGCAACAACTACAGCCTCGACTACGGCTCATGGTCGGGATTCGCCTACTCCAACCGCACGTCGACAAGCTTCAAGACGCTCGACGACCAGTACAACTCGGCCGTGGGCAGCGGCCACGACGGCTCGGCCAACTACGCCGTGGCCTACGGCAACGGCACGATAAGCGTGCTCAACAACGCCGAGGGCGACACCATCAGGGGCATGTACATCACAAACAACGCCTACGCAGTGAGCTCGATAGTCAACGGCGACAGCTATGCCAAGCCCTTCACCGACGGCTCTTACCTCAAGGTGCTGCTCACAGGCACGCACGCCGACGGCTCGGTGGTAACGGTAGAGCACTACCTGGCCGACTACACCCAGGCATCGGCAGCCGACCACTACTACCTCGACACGTGGCAGTGGGTTGACCTGCGCAGCCTCGGGCGCGTGGTGAAGGTCGACTTCACCATCGACGGCAGCGACAAGAGCGGAGGCTACCTCAACACTCCGGCATACTTCTGCCTCGACGACCTCAACGGCGAGCGCAAGGTGACACGCGCCGCCACGCAGGCCGAACGGAGCGTCGACGCGTCGCCCTTCTTCTCGTTCAGCGCCAACGAGGGCACCATTGCCTACGCACTGCCCGACGCGCCATACGACAGCAAGTACGACGGCGTGACGCTGACGGCCGACGGTCGCCTCTCGCTGCCCGACGGGGCCGAGGGCCGCACCGAGATAGTGGTCAGCGCAACGCAGCGCGGCAAGACCGAGTTTGTTTGCATACCGTTCGACATAGCCTCGGCCATCGGAGGCCCGGCAGCACCGGCCACCACCACCGAGAGCCGCCACGACCTCGGCGGCCGGCGCACGGGCAAGGCCACAAAGGGCATCGTCATCATACGCGCCACCGACGGACAGGTGCGCAAGGAGGTTGCCAGGTAAACACATGGCAGGCGCAAGGATAACAGCACGGCTTTCCCCACGCGCCACGCAACACACCAAAGGCGGTGACAGCACTGAGGCTGTCGCCGCCTTTTTCCATATTCACAACTGCCCCGCGCCCACGCCGGAAGGCTGCCGGAAGGGCCGTATTGCAGTGCCGCACGGGCCGTACGGAACTGCAATACGGCAGGGGCTGCAAGGCCGTGGCATGAAGGCCAAGGGGGCATGTTTGGCGCAAGCGCAAGAAACATTGTCTTTGCGGCCGGCAATCCCGATGGCCGCCACAGGCGGGGAGCCACCAACAGCGCAGCACGCCACAGGCGGATGCGGCGCGCTGGAGACCACCGTCAGGGCGCAAAGAACAGCTGGGGCAGCCTCATCCACAACAGGGCAAGGCTGCCTCGGCATGTTCAAAAAAGCAGAAATGCCACAAGGTGGTCTGCGAGAAGTCCAAACCGTAAGTCACCGCGCCGCCCTCGCCTTTGGTGAAATTGCCCACGCAAATTAGGTCTGACGGCTCGTCGGTAGTCCAAAACGCCACAGACATTGCAGCCTGATGCGGTGGGAAAGACAGCGTTTCGGCCAGCCTCCTTGCTTCCTCCTTGCACAGTGCCCTCAGTTTCCCTGCCCCATCGGTAGCCTTCCCGCACCTTACGGAAAGCTCCCGGCTTGAATTACTTGCTTTCATAATTCCCTTTCTTCAAAAGCATTACGCCGTAAAGGCAGTGAATATAAACCACATGGCAAAAGTTTACTACGGGAATTTAGTTTATAACGAACGGCTTCATGGCATGGAGCAAGGCTTGGATGATGCGATGCGCCCCGCGAAACAAATGCTTCGCGGGGCGCAACTGCATTGCCTGCCGGGCCGGAGGCCGGAGCCACCAAGCCAGCGATGGGGTTGGCCGGCGGCAGGGCCCTGGCCCAGAGGGCGTCAGTAGACGTATATGCGGTAGTCCTTCAGGCCGGCGGGCGCGCCCTGCTCGGCGCGGGGCAGGTATTCCACGGCGGTGACGGTCTGCTCGGAGCCGAGGTCGATGACTACGACGTGGGGGTAGGACGCCTTGCGGTCGGTCTGCCAGTAGGTAGACTCCTGCAGGTCGAACACCTTGTCGGCCATGTAGTTGCCCCCGGCTACGTCTTCGCTGTCGGCATACCTTATGGTCCATGGCTCGCGGCTGAGGCGCTTGCCCTGGGCGTCGAGCACATAGAGCTCGGCTATGGCTGCCAGTTGCTTGCCGTCGTGGGCGTTGAGCCCCTCTATGGCCACGTAGCGCCCTTTGGCGGGGGCGCTGAGCCTCACAGTCTGCCATCCGTTGCCGGGGGCGAACGAACCTTGCGCGGCCAGTGGCAGCGCCTTGGTGTCGAGCGTCTCGCCGGGCTTGCGGTGGGTGGCGGGGCTGGTGATGTTGAGCTTGTCGAGCTCAGGCTCGGCGCGGCCGGAGCACACGGCCTTGCCCGCGGGGCCGATGACGTCGAGCACTATCACCTCGTTGCGGCCCTTCTTGAGCCAGCATCCCGGCACGTAGAGCGTCTGCTGCGGGCCGATGTTCCAGTAGCGGCCTATGGCGTGGCCGTTGACGTAGACAAGGCCCTTGCCGAAGGCCTGCATGTCGAGGAAGGTGTCGCCGGTCTTTCCGAGCGTGAAGTAGCCCCTGTAGTATCCGCGGCGGCCCTTGGGGTAAGACATCACCTCGACGTCCTTGTGTATGCGGTTGTCAACGGCGCGCAGGGCGTTGGCGTAGGTGTCGGGTATGCGCTCGCAGACCCAGTCGCGCAGGGTCCACTGCACCTCGTCACCGCCAATCTCGGCCCGCAGCGCTACGGGGCCGGTGATGCCCTTGGGGTCGTTGATGGCGCGGCCGAAGTTGATGCGGCCCATGCCCTCTACGAGTATGGCCAGCGTCTGCCCTTTCTTCACGGGGGGCAGTGTGAGCGAGCGCTGGCGCTGCACGCGGTCGATGGTGCCTATGTACTCGCGGTCGACGAACACCTGTGCGTAGTCGTGTGCCTCGTCGATGGTGAGCACGCTCCTCACGGGTATCTCGGGCAGCTCGGTGCTGTAGTTCATTGTGCCCCATCCCATGTCCATCTGCTCGAAGGTGAGCGGCTCGCGGCTCTGTGCCAGGCTGTCGGCCCCGGTCATGAGCGGCTCGAAGTCGGCCAGTTCAAACTCGGGTATGCTTATCAGCCGGGCGGCGGGCTTGGGCACTGCCGGCAGCGGCTTGTCGCTATGCCTCTGCATCACCTCGCGCAGCTCGTAGTACTTGGGCGTGGGCATGCCGTATTCGTTGATTGGCGCGTCGTAGTCGTAGGACGTCACGTCGGGCTGGAAGCCGGGCGAGTTGGCCCCGGCCCAGTGGCCGAACGACGTGCCGCCGTGGGTCATGTAGAGCGAGAACGATATTCCCTTTGACAGCATCTCGTCGATGCCGGCCACCATCTTGTCGGCCGGTCGCGTCTCGTGGCGCGCGCCCCACTTGTCGAACCACCCGCTCCAGTATTCGGAGCACATCAGCGGCGACGAGGGGCGCAGCTGCCGCAGCCGGCGGAACTGGTCGTCGATGTTGGCCCCGGTGCCGAAGTTCATCGTCCAGACAAGGTCGTCGAGCCCGTTCTTGGTGAAGTTGCTGGCCCAGTCGCACTGGAACAGCGCCACGTCGGCAAATCCCGCGGCGCGCACGGTGTCGCGTATGGCGGCCACGTACGGCTTGTCTTCGCCGTAAGAGCCATACTCATTCTCTACCTGCACCATGATGATGGGGCCTCCGCGCTGTATGGTTAGCGGCGCGAGCTGCTCGCCCACCTTGCGCATGAACAGTCCCACGCGCTGCATGAAGTAGGGGTCTTGCTCGCGCAGGCGTATGCCCGGCTTCTTGAGCAGCCACCATGGCAGCCCTCCCATCTCCCACTCGGCGCACACGTATGGGCCGGGGCGCACGATGACGTACATGCCGTTTTTCTGTGCCAGCCGGCAGAACTCTGCAATGTCGTTCTGCCCCGTGAAGTCGAATTGTCCCTCGCGCTGCTCGTGTATGTTCCAGAACACGTAGAGGCAGATGGTGTTCATGCCCAGCGCCCGGCACATGCGTATTCGGTGCTCCCAGTAGGGTCGCGGTATGCGTGGGTAGTGCAGCTCGGCGGCCTTGACCACGAAAGGCTTGCCATTGAGCACGAAAGTCTTGTCGCCGGCGGCAAACGTACCGCCCCGGGCCGCGCCGGCGGTGGCCGGAACGGCAGCCAGCAGCGCGGCCAGGGCCGCGGCTGCCAGGTGTTTACGTAAATTCATCACTATTTAGTTATTGTTTCTGTTGTCAGTGCATAGTGGGCGCTGGCCGCCCCCGGGGTATAGCCCGCGCCCAGGCGGCCTGCCGCCTGGGCAACGCAAGCGAGTACAGTGCAAGCTGGCTTGCCTGTTGCCGAGTGCAGCTTATCCTATGCAAAGGTAAGAAAATAATTCGGTTGGCAAAAGGGAATGGCGCAAAAACGGCTCACCAGATAAATCCAGGGGCTTTTTAGGAGTTATTCTTTTTAGGAGTACAGGAGTTCAGGAGTACAGGAGTACAGACAATAGTTTTGTGTATGTTCAGGAAACAGGAGGCAGGAGGCAGGAGTACAGACAATAGTTTTGGAAGCTCTTTTAATTTTTAACTCTTTGTTCAGAGTTAAGATAATAGTTTTGGGAACACGGCCCCCTGGGGGCATGTGGAACGCGTTGCAGGAAGAGATAGTCAATGCCATTGTCCTCTAACTCCTTGTAACTCCTTCTACCTCCCTCTAACTCATTATTCACAAAAACTATTGTCCTCTAACTCCACATAACTCCTTCTAACTCCCTCTAACTCCATTGTACACAAGAACTATTGTCCTCTAACTCCTTGTAACTCCTTCTAACTCCCTCTAACTCCATTGTATATTATAGACAAAAACTATTGTCTGTACTCCTGTACTCCTGTACTCCTGTACTCCTAAAAAGAATAACTCCTAAAAAGCCCCTATCTTTATCGAGTGTCCCGCCAAAACAACGCTCGCCAGCCCCTGCAGCTGTAAGGACGAAAAAAAGCGGAGAGCCCGTGCGCCCTGCCGGCGCGGCTCTCCGCTGGTCATGCCATGATTGAATCCCAATAGTACATCAGGCCGCCTCATGGCCGGCTCGGCCTTTGTATCAAGCCTCCACATGGTTGCATTCGCTTGCGGGCGTCACGGCTGCCGCACTGCCTCGGCGCATCATGCCGCGCCTTGGCAACGGCGGCAGCCCATCTGCTCAACAATAGAATGAATCCGTCGGAACTCTATCTACCGATTGGATTTGAAAAAGGATTTGGAACAACTTACTGCCTCAGAGGCTCAATTGTGGGCCACGACGGCCTTGTGGGCAGGCTTGAGCTCATACTCAATCGGGGCAAAGTCGGTGAGCGTGTCGCCGTCGAATATAACGGTGGCAGCCTCTACCTTCATTGTCAGGGTGCTGTCGGCGCCGGAGTATTCGCCGGAGGCCGGCTGGGTGAAGCCCACCTTCACCGTGTGCTCCTGGCCATCGGCTGTGGTGTTGAAGAGCAGCGAGTCGGCCGAGACGGTCATGGCCACCTTGTTGCCAACGACGTTGCCCTTGTAAGAGGCTGAGAAAGGCACGCTGCCCACTGAAGCCAGGGCCTCTGAGAGCTGCTCGGCAGGCACCACGGCGGCCACAATGCCGTCGACGGGGAAATCGGCTATGCTCACCGAGTCGGCGCCCACGGTCACGGTCACGGTGGTGTCGGCCTCGCCGGCTGTCATGACGGCGTCGGGATATTCGCCCACCACGGCGCCGGCCGTGAGCACGTCGCCACCGCCGGTGTTGTTGTCGTCATCGTCACAAGCCACGAACATTGAGCCGCAGAGGCATAAAGACATAGCGAAAATCGCACTGTATACTTTCTTTCTATTCATTTTGAAGTCTATTTTTATTCTGTTTATAAGTTAAGTTTGTTTGTGAGTACTCAACCATAATAACAAACAGAAGAAGAATACTTGCACGGAAAGAAAGGCATTTAACTTATTTTTAGGCTTTCGGGTGCTAAATGCTGAAACAGCACCGGGAGCGAAACACTTTTTAACCCAACAGGCCGCCATGGCCCAAAGCGCCCACGCCCCGGTGCCGTAAGGGCTGACGCACATGGCGCTGTGGGCGCCAAGGGCCTACGCCCCGCCCCAAGGCCGACACAAGGCCGCCGCTACGGCGCCGCGGCGGCCCGGCCCGCAATGCCGGGCGGCGGGTCATTGCCGTGCGGCGGGCTGCTGCCGCGTGACGCAATGCAGCATGCCGCCATGCTTGTATAGCTTGGTGACGTCGATGGGCACCACCCTCCGGCCGGGATATAGCTCGGTGAGCATGCGCACGGCCACGCTGTCGTTGGCATCGCCATAGGCCGGCATTAGCACCACGGTGTTGCCCACGTAGAAGTTGAGGTAAGAGCCCTTGTAGCCCAGCCCCCTGACGTTTTTGCGCGTGAGCGGCATCTGCACCACGCGGTAAGGCTCGCCGTCGGCATTGCGGGCCGAGGCAATGACGTCGTAGTCGGCCATGTCGATGCCCTCATAGAGGTCGGCAAAGTCGTTGCGCGCCACGGCTATGATGGTGTGCGAGTCGTAGAAGCGTGCAATGCCGTCGATGTGGGCGTCGGTGATGTCCTCGCCAATGGCTCCCTTGAGCCAGATGAAGTTGCTCACGCCCAGGCACTGGCGCAGCCGCCTCTCCACATATTCCTTGGCGAGCCCCCTGTTGCGGCCCGGGCTTACCACCGAGCTCTCGCAGGCCATGAGCGTGCCGGCGCCGTCGGTCTCGACCGCCCCGCCTTCAATCACCACGTCCGACGCGTCGCACAGCGGCAGGCCCGTGATGGCGGCCACGCGGCGCGGCACGGCGTCGTCGAGGCTGTGGGGTGCCTTGCGCCCCCACCCGTCGAAGGCGAAGTCGACCACGGCCTGCCTGCCGCTGCTGTCGCAGACGAACACCGGGCCGGTGTCTCTTATCCACACGTCGTCGGTGGGCACGGCCACAAAGTCGATGGCGGCCATGTCGGCTCCGCTGCCCTCGAGCTTGCGGGCTATGCGCCTGTGCTCGGTCTCGTCGTAGGCAATGATGTGCACGCGCTCGCCGCCCGACAGCGCCGCGGCCATGGCCACCCATACGGGCTCTATCGAGTCGCGGTAGGCGGTGCCGTAGGTGTGGTGGTGGGGCCAGGCCAGCCATGTGCCCTCGTGTGGGGCGTCTTCGCTCATTATGGTGTATTTGTACATGCTTTCTGTCTCCTTTTGCCGGCCGTCGGCGCTAATGCCGATGGTGGCCATAGCGAGGATTATTGCATGTATTGCTACAAGGACGGTGCGTTTACCCAGGATTTCACGATGGGGCAGATGATAGAGTTCTGCCTGCAATTCTTAGGCCAATGGAATGTTCAGGCCGGTTGTAAGTTGACTCCCATACAAGCGAAAGAACAAATGCTCCAACACTTTCCGCAATTGAAACGGTGGAAAGTGAAAGATGAACGGCCGCTGTCGGAAAAGGCAACCCACTTGCTTTCGCAATGCGATAACGTGACCGTCGCTTCCATTGATGCCAATGGCTATCCCCGCCCGGTGCAGATGTCAAAGATTGGCGCGAAGGGTTTCCATGAGGTTTGGATGGCGACAAGTGCAGACTCCGTAAAGGCAACCGACTTCAAGGCAAACAACAAGGCCGGGCTTTGTTACGACCATTACGGGGATGGCGTTGCCCTGCGCGGCACGGTAGAAGTAGTCACGGACGATGCCATCCGCAAGGACATGTGGCAGGAGTGGTTCATCCATCATTTCACCGGCGGGCCTGACGACCCCAACTACGTGCTTCTGCATTTCATTGGCACGGAAGCCACCTTTTGGATAAATGGCGAATTTGCACACTCCAACATCTGATGCACATGAAAACCATAGCACCTGACACCCAGAACATAGCCGCTTGCGGTCTTTATTGCGGAGCCTGCCGTAAATTCTTGGCGGAGAAATGCCCGGGATGCAAACAAAATGAAAAGGCGGCTTGGTGCAAGATACGCTCATGCTGCCCAGAAAACAAGTTGAACACTTGCGCTGAATGTCACCATGACGTCAGGGAATGCAAATTGTTTTCCAACCGGATAGGCAAGGTTTTCGCATTCCTGTTCAATTCTGACCGTCCCGCCTGCATCCGCTTCATCAAGGAACATGGCGAACAGGCATTTGCCGAAGAGATGGCCAAACGCAAATGCCAAACCATCAAAAGAAAGCAAAGATGAACAGCGAAGCATCGTAATGCTGTCAAACAATGAACCCATTCAAACTTTTTCCGAAAGGCATTTTTGCCTCATTCTGATGGCCTTTTCGGAGCCATGGCGCAACAATGCCGCCAAGCAAGCCGACGCCCGGCCGCCCGCCGGCCATGCCATCCCCGCGCTGCCGGGCCGCCCCCTGTGGCTGCCGCCATCACGCAAAGCGGGCCCGCAGTGCCGTCTGCACTGCGGGCCCGCCTCAACGGTGAACGCCGTAACGGCCCCGTCCTGACGGGCCTGGGCCTTTTCCGGCCGCACATGGGGCAGGCTACGGCCGCCTACGCAGGGGCCGGCGGCCGCTGTGGCTCACTTGGCGCGGTATTTCTCGGCTTGCGAGCGTATGAGCTCGGCGTCGTCGAAATAGTTGATGCGCATGGCCCGGCGCACCTCGTCCATGGTCTGGGCTGCGGTCTCGCGGGCGCGCTCGGTGCCCTGGCGCAGCATGTCGTAGATGGCGGGTATGTCCTGCTCGAACCCGTGGCGGCGCTCACGCATTGGGGCGAGCGTCTTCTCGAGCACCGAGTATAGGAACTTCTTGCACTTCATGTCGCCCAGCCCCCCGCGGCGGTAGTGGTCCTTGAGCTCGTCGAGGCAGGCGTATTCGGGCCAGAACTCGGCGAAGTCGGCATCGGTGCAGAAGGCGTCGAGGTAGGTGAACACGGCGTTGCCCTCCACCGTGCCCGGGTCGCTCACGTTGAGGTGGTTGGGGTCGGTGTACATCGAGCGCACCTTCTGCCACACCTCGTCGGCCGAGTCGCTCAGGTAGATGCAGTTGCCAAGGCTCTTGCTCATCTTCTCCTTGCCGTCGGTGCCGGGCAGGCGGCGCGCCGTGGCGTTTTCGGGCAGCATTATCTCGGGCTCCACGAGCACCTCGCCGTAGGTCTGGTTGAACCTCCTGACGAGCTCGCGCGTCACCTCGAGCATGGGCTCCTGGTCTTCGCCGGCGGGCACGGTGGTGGCCTTGAAGAGCGTTATGTCGGCAGCCTGGCTCACCGGGTAGCAGAAGAAGCCGAGCGGTATGTTGGCCTCGAAGTTGCGCATCTTGATCTCGGTCTTCACCGTGGGGTTGCGCTGCACGCGCGACACGGTGATGAGGTTCATCAGATAGGTGGTGAGCTCGGCCAGTTCGGCCACCTGGCTCTGCACGAAGAGCGTGCACTTGGCGGGGTCGAGCCCGGCGGCAAGGTAGTCGAGGGCCACCTCTATGATGTTCTGGCGTATTTTCTCGGGGTTGTCGGCGTTGTCGGTTAGGGCCTGCACGTCGGCCATGAAGACAAACATCTTGTCGTAGTTGCCCTCATCTTGCAGTTGTACGCGGCGTCTGAGCGAGCCCACGTAGTGGCCCAGGTGCAGCTTGCCGGTGGGGCGGTCGCCCGTAAGGATTACTTTTCCCATTGTTGTAATATCATTTTGTGTTGTTACTTATGCAAAGCCGTCGCAAACGGGCTCGATGCAAATACATTGCAAATTGCCGGGTGCAGCTTTGTCTTATGCAAAGACATTGCAAACGGGCTCGATGCAAATACATTGCAAATTGCCGGGTGCAGCTTTGTCTTATGCAAAGACATCGCAAACGAGGGCAATGCAATCACATTGCAAATTGCCGGGTGCAGCTTTGTCTTATGCAAAGACATCGCAAACGAGGGCAATGCAACTCCATTGCAAATTGCCGGGCGCAGCTTTGTCTTATGCAAAGACATCGCAAACGAGGGCAATGCAATCACATTGCAAATTGCCGGGTGCAGCTTTGTCTTATGCAAAGCCGTCGCAAACGGGCTCGATGCAATCACATTGCAAATTGCCGGGTGCAGCTTTGTCTTATGCAAAGCCGTCGCAAACGAGGGCAATGCAATCACATTGCAAATTGCCGAGTGCAGCTTTGTCTTATGCAAAGACATCGCAAACGAGGGCAATGCAATCACATTGCAAATTGCCGGGTGCAGCTTTGTCTTATGCAAAGGTAGCACAAAAAAACCGAACGGGCAAATATGCCGCCACTTTATTGCGCGGCCCGCGCCGGGTGGCTCAGAAGTTGAACACCAGTTCCTTGGCAATAGACTCGCTCAGGCTGGCGGCCACGGGGCATGCCTTGGCTGCGCCCATTATCACCTTGCGGTCGGCCTCCGAGAGGTTGGTGCCGTCAACGTCGAACACCACCTTTATTGCCGTCACGCGGTGGGTGGCGGGGTCGGTGTCGTAGGTCATCGTCGCCGTGGGCAGGCCAATGTCGATGCCCTTGCGGGCGGCCGTGGCCCCCATCATCGAGAGCATGCAGGCCCCGAGCGAGTTTACCAGCATGTCTACGGGTGTGAACGTGGTGCCGGCAGTGCGGCTCTCGGGCGAGTTGTCGGTGGCGGTCGTTATCTGCGAACCGCCCTTGGCGGCCGTGGTCTTGATGTTGCCGCTGTAGGTCACTTTGATTTCTTCCATTGCTTTGCTTTTGTTTTAAGTTAGACAAATGTTGGCTGCCGGCCGCGCCCTGCCTGCACGGGGCACATGCCCCGGCGGGGCCGGCTGTGGGCGTGCGGCCGGGCTTGCGCTGCCGTGGCCTGTTGCGCCACGGCTGTGGGCGGCAGCCCATTCATTTGCAAATATAATGTTTTTCCCTCAAAAAACCGTCATGCGGGCATGATTCTTTCAACATGTCGGGCAGCCCTCTGACTTTTGCCATAGAAAATCGGACGTAGGCAACAACTTGCCCTCTGCCGCACCTTGCCTGCCAGCCCCGCCGGCCATTGCCGGTGGCCGCCCTTGCTTGCGCACTGCGGGCGGGCGCAAGCACAAGCAATCCGGCATCAGGCGCTCACGCCTACCGGCCTGACAGCCCAAGCGTTGCCGACATAGCAACCCGCAGCAGGCGGCACCACAGGGCGACGGGCAAGCGCAACCGGGCTACGCCAGATTATCACAACCGGAGGCAAAGCTGCACGGAAACTCTTGTCTGCCAAAAATCCGGGCTGCAACATCCATTACCTTCGACATTAATCGCTAAATTTAAGCTGGAAACCATTAATCTCGAAAAAGCATGAGAATATATCATTTGTTCATCGGGTGCGCCATAGCCCTCTTGCTGCAAGGTTGCGACAAGGCTCACCCCGTTCCCGTAGACAAAAAAGAATACGTCAGTAAAAAGGCCGAAGTGTTTCTTGAGGGGAACCAAGACGAAATCTATCCGTGGCTTTCATTTTCGGCCCATACCGACAACGGCAAACCAATTTATTTGGAAAATGGCAACGACAAGATGGCTTTCGCCGACGGGCAATGCCTACTGAACTGGGGAGAATTGCCAAAGTCGGGCCACCTTGTGCTACGCGCCGAGGGCACGGCGCCTGTCACCATGCATGTCGGGGTTACATACAGGAAAAGGAAAAAGACGGAGCCCCCGGCCGAATCGGAGCTGTTGACGGTAAGGATAAAGGGCTACGCAGGCGATGTGCAGGTGCTTGACACTACACGCCTGATGCGCTCATTCTATGCAAAAGAGCTCATAATGCCCGACAACTATATGTTCCATGTAAGTTTTTGACCCAGGCGGCCTTTGCCGCCTGAAGCCACCCGGAGGCAGCCTTTCCCCACGCCAAGGGCGCCAGCCCGGTTGTGCTGCCGCGCAAACCTGCTGCCGCATTGCCTGAGGCGGGCTGGCCGCGCCTATACAAGGCTCCCGGCAGCATGCGGGCAACATGGCGGAAGCACTGGTGAAGCCGGCTGACGCAGCCAGGGCCATCCCCCGCGGCCCGACGGCCGTAGGGCCTTTGCGACATGGCCAAGAAACCTACGCCAACCCTTTCCTGGCATGGCCCGCGGGCCGCATCGTGCAGCTATGCCCCGGGCAAGCGCTCCTGCCGGGCGCCATTTGGGGAAAAGGGCCGACAAAGGGCCGGGGCAAAAAGCGGCCAGTTGCTTTGGCCCACAATGGCGCAAATGGCAACAACAAACAACGACCGGCAGGCCAACAGCCGTTCGGCGAACCCGGACGGCACGTCTGGCCCTGCAAAACGGGCCGGCCCGAGCCGCCAAACGGCATGGCCAGCGGCAAGGGCCCTGCCGCATCGCCCTGGGGCCGCGGCCGCCAAACAAGCAAGGCGCAACAGGCCGCCCGCGGGTGGCGGGATGCCTGCTGCGCCTTGCGCATTGCTTCCTACGGTGCAGGGCCGGGCTCAGCGCGCCTGCGCCCTCTCGGCGCCCTCGGCTGGGCCGGCGGCCGGCTTGGGCTCGAGCAGCGAGCGGTATTTCCGGCTGTCGGCCAGTATGCGCTCGGCCTCCACGAGCTGCTTGTCGTGGGCCAGCGCCTGCTGCATGGCCCCGCCCTGATAGTAGTAGGCGGCCACTATGTCTTGCTCGATGAGCTGGCGTATGTCGTCCTTGTGGCGCTCCAGGTCGCGCTCCACGTTGTGGTTGAGCTTGGCGCGCAGGCTGTCGAACTCGGCGCGGGCATCGTCGTAGTAGCCCTCGAAGCGCGCCAGCTTCTCGAGCTCGTCGAGCTTCTTGCTGCTCATGGGGTCGTAGGTGAAGCCGCTCGCCACCACCCGCCGCTTGAAGTCGGCAAAGTCGGCGTCGGACAGCCTGAACTCGCCCGCCGGGGCTATCGACGGGTGGGCGGCAATGTAGTCGACCACATAGTCGAGCATCACCTCCGACGAGTCGGCCCTATCAAGGTAGAACACGATGTTGGGCAGCGTGTCGGGCTTCACCTCCACGTCGGGCATGATGCCCCCGCCGTCGCGCACCTCGCGTCCGCTGAGCGTGTGGAACACGTGGGTCAGGCTGTCGGCAATGTGCTCGGTGTAGCCCCCGCCGCTGTGCTTGTAGTTCACGGCCTGTATGCACCGCCCGCTGGGTATGTAGTACTTGCTGGTGGTGAGCTTGAGCGTGCCGTTGTAGGGCAGGTCCATCGGCACCTGCACCAGGCCCTTGCCATAGGTGCGCGTGCCGAGCACCACTCCGCGGTCGAGGTCTTGCAGCGAACCGGCAGTGATCTCGCTGGCGCTGGCCGTCTCGCCGTTGACCAGCACCACTATTGGCATCACCGTGTCAACGGGCTCGAGCCGCGTCTTGTACTCGCGGTTGGCCTGGCGCAGCTTGCCCCGCGTCTCCACCAGCACCCGGCCCTTGGGCACCCACATGTTTATTATCTCAACGGCCTCGGCCAGCGAGCCGCCGCCGTTGCCCCTGAGGTCGAGCACGAGGCCCTTGGCCCCCTGCCCCTTCAGGTCGACGAAGGCGCGGCGCATGTCCTTGGCGCATCCCTCCGTGAAGCTGTTCAGGCAGATGTAGCCCACACCGCCGGGGCGCATGCCGTAGTATGGTATCTCGGGCAGCTTGATGTTGCGGCGCGTCACCCTGAACGTCAGCTCCTTGCCCGTGGTGGGGCGCCTCACCCTCAGAGCGAAGGTGGTGCCGGGCTCGCCGCGCAGCCGCTCGCTGACGTAGCTCACCGTCTTGCCCACCATCGACGAGTCGTCTATCGACAGTATCTCGTCGCCCTTGCGCAGGCCCACCTCGGCAGCGGGCATGCCCTCGTAGGGCTCGTCGATGACCACGCTCTGTATCTTGAGGTTCTGGCGTATCACGGCGCCTATGCCGGCATACTTGCCCGTGAGCATCATCTCGAGCTCCTTGTTCTTGTCTTCGGGGTAGTACTCGGTGTAGGGGTCGAGGCTGCGCAGCATGGCCTTGATGCCGTTGCCTATCACCTCCGACGGGTTGAGCGTGTCGACATACATCAGGTCGAGGTTCTTGTAGATGGTGTTGAATATGTCGAGGTTCTTGCCCACCTCGAAGTTGTGGCCCCTCGACTTCTGCGCCTGCAGGCCCGCCGCCGCCATGAATGCGGCCAGCAAGATAACGATGCGTCTTCTCATTTTTATATCTCTGTGGTTTCTTCTTTGAGCTTGCCGCCCTGCCGCACCGGGCCCGCCGGCCGGACGGCGGCGGGTGGCCATTGCCGCCAAGGGCAGGCTAACATGACTGCAAAATTAACTGATTATACTCTAAATCCGGCCACACAGGGCGTTTTTTTGAGAAAATTTTATGTTTACCGCTATTTTTTCGCCGAAAAATTTGCACGTCTCGCAAAAAGGCATTACCTTTGCATCGCAATTCAGAAATGAGGCGCGCAACACTGCTTCAATAGCTCAGTTGGTTAGAGCACCTGACTGTTAATCAGGGGGTCGTTGGTTCAAGCCCATCTTGAAGCGCAGGTAAAATGAAGTGCTAATTACTTGAAGTTCAGGTAGTTGGCACTTTTTCTTTTTATCCTTCATTTGGGCTTTTGCGGCTGGGCAATCACCTGCTTTTGATGGCAAATTGACTATCTGTTGACCTATTGTTTACTTCTAAAAACATAGGTAATATGCTGACAATCAAGGCGGAAATCAAGAAAGACGG